>JAJRTG010000165.1 GCA_024278395.1 Fidelibacterota bacterium
ATCGCCCGCGCGAGCTTCACCCGCGAGTTGGGCCCGTTCACCCTCTCCGGGATCTTCGAACGCATCTCCCCCCAGTTCACCGCGATCGGGAGACTGGGAAGGGAGGATAAAACCGGCTGGACACTTGACGCCAAGGCTGAGCTGACGGAGGGCGTGTCACTCACCGCTTCCCACTCCTACTACCTGGTCGACCTTTCGAGCGACCATCCGAAAAGGACGTTGGACAACTCAGCCTCATTGTCATGGGATTTCGGACCAACCCTTTCCGTCTCTATCGACCACGGGCTCGTCGACGACGATCAGGGGAACCCCGGGTTCGACTCCGGTAAGCTCGACTACGGGATCGGCCTTTCCGAGAAGCTCTTCTCGGATTCCCTCAGCCTCACACTCAACTGGAGGGACGGCTTCACCTGGAGGGCGACCTCGGATCTCGTACGACGGGATACGAGCCTCGGCCTAAACGCCGTCTTAAAAGTGTACCCGGAGCTCACCCTATCGGGCAGCTTCTCCCGGCCGGTGAGCTTCACGGACAGGAGGACGGGTAACGAATCCCTGAGCGGCAAACTGGATTGGTCATACTCGCTTCCGTTCGGAACCCTCGCCACGAACTACGGCATAACCCTCGACCGTCCGCTCGGAGGCGACACGTTCAGGAGGAAACAGAACGGAAGGCTCAACCTGCGCGTGATGAAATTCGCGCTCGGGGATTTGAGCCTCCGCCCCGTCCTCACCGCCACGTTCCAGGAGAAGGAGGGGATCCTGACGGTTGGGACCGGAGGAACCCTCACCCTGGGATACTCCGGGTTCACGACCACGACAAACTACAACCACGAGCTGTCCGGGTTCTGGGAGCCGCGGAAGCAGGTGTCGGACAGACTCACGCTCCGCCTTTCCTATTCGGGTATCCCCGACCTGCGGCCGAGCCTCACCTATACCTGGAACAGAAGTGCGGTCATCTACCAGGGGGTGCCTAAACAGACGGTGAATCAGAGCATCGTTGGGAAGCTCTCCTACCGCCCGCAGTACGGGATGAGCGAGGAGTTCTCGTTCTCCCTGCGCACGAGCGAGAAGAAGGGGGCCTCGAGCCTGACCGGCAGCATGAGAAACACCTTCATCTACCCGATCTCGGAACGGATCTCCTCCCGGTTCGTGCTCGACGGCCGGTACACCGGGGCCGGCGCTCAGCCGCAGCTCAACCTGAGCCTACGCGGTGGGACCGACTTCACCCTGTCCGACACGTGGAGCGCGTCCCTCTCCGCCTCCTACATGACCGGACTCAAGTCGAGCGGCGGCCTGTACAACAGCCTTCTCCTCGAACTCACGGTCACCGCCACCTTCTGAGGGGGAATCGGAGATGGAGGAGCGCTACGAGCGTCAGATCGCCCTGCCCGAGATCGGAGCGGCGGGACAGGCCCGGCTGCGGGAATCGCGTGTTCTCATCGTCGGCTGCGGGGCCATCGGCTCTAACGTCGCCGAACCGCTCGCCCGCGCCGGGATCGGGGGAATCACCCTGGTCGACTACGACATCATCGAGCTGTCCAACCTGCAGCGACAGGGGCTCGTGACCGAAAGGGACGTCGGGCGGCTGAAGGCGGAGGTGCTCGCCGAGAGGCTCGCGGAGGTGAACTCCGAGGTGAAGGTCGACTATCAGGTGCTGCGGGTCGATCCCGGGGGCATCGAGGGATTGGTGAAAGGGGTGGATATCGTATTCGACGGGTCGGACAATTATCCAACCCGGTATCTCGTGAACGACGCGTGCGTCAAACACGGAGTCCCCTGGGTGTTCGCAGCGGTGGCCGGGACGTACGGGGAGGTGATGCCGGTAATCCCTGAGAGAGGGGCGTGTCTGCGCTGTCTCATGCCGGAACCTCCGCCCGATGCCGCAGTCCTCACCGCGGGGACGAGCGGCCTGCTCAACGCGGTCCCACGCGCTATTGCAGCAATCGCTGTGGCGGAGGGGATCAAGATCCTCCTCGGAGCGATAGAGCTTCCGACCCGGCTCGTTACGCTCGACCTCTGGCAGGGTAGGTTTGCGGCACAGACCATCCCGCGGAACGACGGATGCCCGTGCTGCGGAGAGGGAAAGTTCGAGTTTCTCTAGAGCGAAAGGAGATGAAATTGGGAAAGCGGATGGAGCGGATATTGGTCACCGGGGCCGTCGGGCAGATCGGCTCGGAGCTGACCCTGGCGCTGCGCGCCCGGTACGGGGCGGAGAACGTGGTCGCCACCGACCACGTCACACCACCGTCGCCGAAGCTGCGCGACTCAGGCCCGATCGAACACGTCGACGTCACCGACAGGGATAGGCTCGAGGAGGTGGTGCGGGAATACAGGATCGACACGATCTTTCACATGGCGGCGATCCTCTCGGCGGTGGGGGAGGAGAAGCCGGATCTCGCCTGGCACGTGAACATAGACGGTCTTTATAACGTGCTCGAGGTGGCGCGGGCTCACGGGATGACCCGCGTCTTCGTCCCGAGCTCGATCGCCGTATTCGGGCCGGAGACCCCGCGGGATCCCGCGCCACAGGAGACGGTCCTGCGGCCGACCACGATGTACGGGGTGACCAAGGTCGCCGGGGAGCTCCTTGGGAACTACTACGTGCGGAGGTTCGGGCTCGACGTGCGCGGGGTGAGGTATCCCGGGATCATCTCAAGCGAGACCCTGCCCGGCGGCGGGACGACCGACTATGCGGTGGAGGTATTCTACGCGGCACTGAAGACGGGGCACTACGAGTTCTTCGTGCGCGCGGACACCGTCCTTCCGATGATGTACATGCCTGACTGCATCCGCGCCACGATCGAGCTGATGGAGGCCGATTTCGACAAGCTAAAGCACCACTGCGACTTCAACCTCGCCGGGATGAGCTTCTCCGCCGAGGAGCTGGCACTCGAGATCAAGAGACACATCCCGGAGTTCACCTACGAGTTCAGGCCTGACTTCCGCCAGGAGATCGCCGATTCCTGGCCGAAGCGGATCGATGATGCCGCCGCCCGTCAGGAATGGGGTTGGACCCCGGAATTCGACCTCCAGGCGATGACCGTGGACATGCTCGCGCGTCTGCGGGAGAAGATGAAAGAAGGAAGGCTCTAAACTTAAAAGGCCCTCCGCTCGATGCAGAGGGCCTTTCGTTTCTCTTCCGGATTCCTAGACGAGCATCAACCGCGCCAGCTCCGCGCCGTCCCCCCGGCGCGGTCCGAGCTTCACCACCCGGGTGTACCCACCGGGACGGTCCTTGTACCGCGGGCCGATCTCGTTGAACAGCTTGTCCACCGCCTGCTTGTCCTGCAGCCGGGCGAACACAATCCGACGGGCGTGTTGGTCCCCGCGGCGGGCGAGTGTGATCACCCGCTCCGCGTAGCGCTGCACCGCCTTGGCGCGTCCGAAGGTCGTATCCACCTTATCGTAGAGGATCAACCCCTTCGTCAAGTTGGCCAACACGCTCCTTCGATGAGCCTTTACCATCCCGATCTTGTCGATGTCATTCCTGTGTCTCATTCTTGCGTCTCCCCTTCACCCTTGAGCGTGTACCCGAGCTCCCGCAGCCGCTCCTCCACCTTGGCCAGGGTCTTCGCCCCGAAGCCGTGGATGTCGAGGAGCTCCTCCCGCGGGTGGGAGAGAAGATCCCCGAGGGTGACGATCTCTGCCTCCCGCAACAGGTTGCACGCCCGTTGATCGATCTTGAGTTCGGAAAGCGGAATCGCGAGCTCTCCTTCCTCTGGCTTCTCCTCCTCGCCTACGGCCTCCCCCTCTTTGGCCAGGCCGAATGGATGCTCAGCAAAATCGGAGAACAGGTCCAGATGCCGCTTGAGGATCCGCGCCGCCTCGGAGAGCGCCTCCTCCGGGCTGATCCCGCCGTTGGTGGTGAGCTCCAATATAAGGCGCTCGTATCCGGTTTTACCACCGACGCGCGTATCCTCCACCTTGAAGTTCACTTGGCGCACCGGAGAGAAATCGGCGTCGATCGGGATCAGAGAGAGAGGAGCGTTCTCCAGCCGGTTCATCTCCGCCGGCCGGTAGCCGTAACCGGCCTCAACCTCCATCTCCACTTCCAGCCGTCCCTTCTCGTTCAGGGTGGCGATGTGCAGATCCGGGTTGACAATCTCCACCCCGGGAGGGAGATTGATGTCCGCCGCGGTAACCTCTCCCGGCCCCTGTCGCTCCAAGGTGAGGTGTTTGAGCTCGTCCTCGGAGAGGCGGAACGCGATGTCCTTCAAGTTCAGGATGATCTCCAGGACATCCTCGCGCACCCCCTCGATCGTATCGTATTCGTGATACTTCCCGGCGAAGTTCACCCGCACGATCGCCGCTCCCGGGATGGACGAGAGAAGGGTGCGACGGATGCTGTTCCCAAGCGTAGTTCCAAAGCCGCGCTCAAGCGGCTCGATCACGATACGCCCGTAGGTCTCCGTCAGTTCTTCGGTGGTTATCCCCTGGGGGAAGACGAGCTCGTTCATTACAACCTCCTTAACGGGAGTAGAACTCGACGATCAGGTTCGCGGCGATGTTGTAGCCCGTCTCCTCCAGGTTGGGAGGAGCGATAACCTGCGCCTTCATCGCTTCGAGGTTGCGCTCGATCCAGCTCGGGATCTCCCGATCCTTGTTCGCCTCGATGATCGTCTTGACCTTGTCGCGTCTTCCCTCCTTGACCGCGATCACGTCCCCCTCCCGTACCAGAATCGACGGGACGTTCACCGCCCGGTCGTTAAGCTGGAAGTGGCCGTGCACGATCATCTGCCGGGCCTGAGACCGCGAGGACGCGAACCCGGCGCGGTAGACGGTGTTGTCCAACCGCCGCTCGAGCAGGGTGAGCAACGCCTCACCCGTGATCCCCTTCTTGCGCTTCGCCCGCTCCACGTAGTTGCGGAACTGGCGCTCACCGAGCCCGTAGATCCGCCGCGCCTTCTGCTTCTCCCGCAGGTGGAGCAGGTACTGGCTGCGCCGCGGGCGATGCTTCTTCGGACGCTCGCCCGGCGGGTTGGAACGACGGGCAAGGGGGCAGCTCTGCGTGTAGCAACGCTCACCCTTAAGGAAGAGTTTCTCTCCTTCCCTACGACATTTCTTGCACTTCGGCCCAGTGTCTCTTCCCATTATCTTCTCCTCGGATTGCTGCTGTGGGAGACCGGGGTTACGTTCTTCACCTCTTCGACCCGGATGCCCGATCCCTTGATCGTCTGCACCACGGACTGCCTCCCCGATCCCGTTCCCTTGATCGTGACGATCACGGAACGAATCCCATAGTCCTTCATCTCTCTTACCAGCGCTTCGGCCGCGATCTGTGCGGCGTACGGTGTCCCCTTACGTGAACCCTTGTACCCGACCACTCCCGGACTCTTCCAGGTGATCGGATTGCCGTTCAGGTCGGTGACCGTAATGATCGTGTTGTTATACGTGGCGTGGATGTGCACCCGCGCCCGTTCCAGTTTGATGTTCTTCGCCATTCCTACCTCTTCTTCCCGGCCTTGGCTGGCCGCGGTCCTTTCCACGTGCGCGCGTTCGACCGCGTCCGCTGCCCCCGCACCGGCAGGCGCCGCTTGTGGCGGATCCCGCGATAGGCGTTGATGTCCTTGAGGCGTTGAATGTTCGCGTAGATCCGCCTGCGCAGATCACCCTCCACCACGTACTTCTCCACCTCTTGCCGCAGAGCGGCGATCTCATTTTCCGTCAGGTCGCGGACGCGCACGTCAGGTGACACGCCCGCCGCTTCCAGGATCTTCGCCGCACGCGACCGACCGATCCCGAAGATGTAGGTAAGGCCGATCTCCACTCTCTTATCGTTAGGTAGGTTGACCCCGGCTATCCGCGCCATACGTCCTCCCTAGCCCTGTCTCTGCTTGTGTTTGGGGTTCCGGCAGATAACCATCAGACGGCCCTCCCGCCGGATCACCTTGCAGTTTGGACAGATCTTCTTCACTGAGCTTCTCACTTTCATAATCTATCGACGCAGCGGTCAGGTTTCGCGGTAGACGATCCGTCCCTTGGTCAGATCGTACGGGGAGAACTCTACGACCACCCGATCCCCGGTAAGAATACGGATATAATGCTTGCGGATCTTGCCCGAAATATGGCACAGGACCACGTGTCCGTTCTGGAGCCTCACCCGGAACATCGAACTGGGGAGGCTCTCGATCACCTCACCCCGTTGTCGGATGACTTCCTTCTTGCCGCGATTCTCGGTCTTCGCCACTACGTCCTTCTTCACCTCCTTATCATCGTCAATACGTCCACTCCTCTTTCGGTCAAGGCGACGGTGTGTTCAAAGTGCGCCGCCAGCCCACCGGTCGCCGTAACCACGGTCCATCCGTCGTCGAGCACGCGGGTCGGATCAGGATCGGTCTTGACCATCGGCTCGATGGCAAACACCATCCCTACCTGCAGCCGCGGACCTCGTCCCCTCGGCCCGTAGTTTGGAATCTGCGGGTCTTCGTGCAGGTTTTTCCCTATTCCGTGCCCGACGTACTCCTTTACAACGAAAAGCCCCTCACTTTCCACATAGGAGCCGATCGTGTGCGAGATATCGGACAGGCGATTTCCAATTTTAACCTGTTTTATCCCTCGCCACAAGCTCTCCTTCGTCACGGAAAGGAGGTGCTCGGCCTCCTCCCCAATCCGGCCGACCGGGACGGTCGTCGCCATATCCGCATAGAAACCATCCCGCATCAAGCCAACATCGATGGAGAGGATATCCCCTTCGACCAGGATCCGCTCCTCCGAGGGGATGCCGTGCACGACCTCCTCGTTTATCGAAGTGCACAGCGTCGCCGGAAAGCCGTGGTATCCCTTGAACGCCGGTTTTGCCCCGGCCTTCCGGATCATCTCCTCCGCCAGCCGATCGAGGTAGGCGGTGCTCCTTCCCGGCGTGACCTTCTCGCACACCGCGTCCAGGACCGAGGCCAGAATCGCACCGTTCCGGCGCATCGTCTCGATCTCATCCGGGGTTTTAATCAGGATCATCCGGTGATGAGGCTCATGATCCGGGAGAATATCTCTTCCGGTGAAGCTTTCCCGTCAACCTGGGTCAGGAGTCCGCGTTCCTTATAGAACTCGATCAGGGGAGCGGTCGATGCCGTGTACACGTCGTAGCGGTTCTCGATCACCTCGGGACGGTCGTCGTCTCGCTGGTAGAGCTCCCCGCCGCACGCGTCGCATCGTCCCTCCACCTTGGGCGGATTGCTGATCAGGTTGTAGATCCTTCCACAGCCTCGGCACACGCGCCGCGAAGACAGGCGTCGGATCACTTCCTCCCGGGAAAGGTCGATGTTGATCACAAGATCGATCGGGGTGATCTTCTCGAGCGCCTCCGCCTGGGCGACGGTGCGCGGGAACCCGTCGAGGATGAACCCGTCCGCGCCTTCGATCCGCCCGCGGATCATCCCGATGATCAGATCATCGGGCACAAGGTCGCCCCGATCCATGTACTCCTTGGCCTGCTTCCCCAGGTCAGTCCCCCGCGCCACCTCGTCGCGCAGGATGTCCCCGGTCGAGAGGTGCAAAAGGCCGGTCTTCTCCACCAACCGCTTCGCCTGGGTGCCCTTCCCCGCCCCCGGCGGGCCGAGGAGGATGATCTTCTTCTTGCCCATCACTTCCTCCTTCCGAGGAGCCCGCCGCTCTTGGTCAAGCTCTCGTAGTGGCGCATGACGAGGTGGGCCTCCATCTGCATGATCGTATCGATCCCTACACCGACCACGATGAGGAGCGACGTCCCCCCGATGATGTACATCCCCCGGATCCCGGAGATGGCGGTGAACACGTACGGAAGCACCGCGATCGCCGAAAGGAAGACCGCACCGATCAGGAGGATCCGGTTGAGGATCATGGCGATGTAATCGGCGGTCGGTTTACCCGGCCGCACTCCGGGGATGAACCCGCCCGATTCCCGGATGTTCTTGGCCACGTCCTCGGGGTCGAATACGATTGAGCTATAGAAGTAGGTGAAGAAGAAGATCAGGATCACATAGGCGATCATGTACGCCAGGCTTCCCGCGCGGATGTACGGGGTGATCCAGGAGAGCGACGGGATCCACTGTCCTATCGTCATCGGTATCGACAGAAGCGCGAGGGCGAAGATGATCGGGATGACCCCGCCCTGGTTGACGCG
>JAJRTG010000166.1 GCA_024278395.1 Fidelibacterota bacterium
CCCTTCAGGTCCAGCTCCGCGATCAGGGCGGCGAACTGCCCCACCCGGCAGGGGGTGATCAGCCGATCGTAGTCGTGCGCCGTAATCCGATAGATCTCCTTCACCTGCTCAGCTACACTCTTCATTGCTACCTCCGTTGTTTGATTGGATTGGTGCTCTCTCCCACGCCGACAGGGAGCGGAGGCGGAGATCTGTTTCTTTGATTTAATTCAAAAGGAAAGATAGTGCGGAAATTATCCGGAGAAAGGGCGACAAAGCCCCCTCCAATGGAAGGACGGGAATTTGAAAGAGCCGAGGGAAAACGAAAAGCCGTCTATATAGAGACGGGCGACTGCATCAATGCCGACCGCAGGCCGGACAAAGACGACCACCTACTTCAACAAAGGCGATCACCTACCATTATTTTGACCCTCCTCGTTTGGGTTGGTTGCATCATACCGGAGAGCGCCCAAGTTATCAAGCGGTTACCTCGACGCAGGCAACCACGCGCGGCGATCCGCCGCGGGCGTCGACCGTCACCCTCCGAACGAGATCCCGATCCCGATGATCGCTCCGCGGCGCAGGTCGTAACCGCCGAACAAGAGGCCGTAGCGCAGGTCGAGTTCCAGTCCCAATAGGATGTCGGGGAACAACGCCGTCTCCGTCTCCGGCTCGATCACGATCTTCTGCGGGGTCGGTACGCCGACGGGCGGGACCAGGTACCTCTCCTGGAGCGCGATCCCACCGCCGAGGAGCACGCGGACGTTCTCAGCAGCTCGAATGTGAAGCCGCACCCCGATCCCCCACTCCGGACCGGCCAGCGTCGGATCGTTCAGGAAACGGGCCCCCAGGTATATCCCGAAGCTCCGTGCGAGCCCGATCTCGCCTCCGATGCTGTCCTGGCCGATGTCTACCGCGAGGAAACCGGAGACGGGGGAGGCCGCCTCTTCCGTGGGCGGCTGATGCGGCACCTCCTCCAACCGGGCGGAGATCTCGGCCACGGCCTTGTCGGTGAGATCGATCGTCCTCGAATACGGCAGGAAGCCGTCCTTCTTGAGGGTGATCGTCGTCTCGGCGGCGGGGAGGGTGAGCTCCTTCGGCGTCTCTCCGACGTAGTCGTCGCCTATGTAGATCTCAGCCCCTTCCGGGGCGGAGTCGATCAAGAGGATCGCCTTCGGTTGGTAGACGCGGATCCGGCTCCACGCGGTGCTGTATTCGTTCTCCTTCAGCTCGGATTCGAGCCCTTCGACGAACGCTTTCGGGGAGAGCTTGAACGACCGAAACGCCGCCTTTTCATCTTTCAATTTCAGCATGGGAATCGGAGCGGTTGCGGCGACGGCGACCAGGGTCTCCTCCCCCTCGGGCCCCCTCACCACGAAGTGATATCCCTTCCCGGGCAGGGTCAGTTTCCCCGGTCCGAAGTGGGGGTCGGGCTGGAAGCGGTTCGGGAAGAGCAGGCTCACCGCCCCGGCGGGGTCGATGTCGTAGAGGTAGAGATAACACGGTTTGTCCACCTCGATCGTGATCCTGATCTCCTCCCCGGGGGCGTAGGTCGGTTTGTCGGTCGTGAGCCTGACCGCGATCGGAGCCGCGGGCGGGGCGGGGAGGACGCCCTTGGGAAGCGTCCCCCCCGCCGCCGCGAGGGTGGTAAACAGGATCGCAAGGATCCAAACGCTTGTCTCAACCTTCGATCTTATCCCGTATCTCATCGGTGAGAGTCTCCACTCCGGCCGGTCCGATTTCAATGTAGACCGCTCCCACCTTGAGGATCAACTGGTCCCCGAGGGCCAAGAACGCCGCCAGTTCCGGCCTGAGCGTGAGGAGGTCGAAGTACGCTGAGCTGTACGCCTTGATCTTGAGCGTCTCTTCGTCATCGTACGTGCTCTCGATCCACACCCCGTCCTTCAGGAAGAAGGAGCGGCCGGCGATGCTCCGCACCGACTCCCCTTCCGGGGGCGCGGCCTCGGATTCGGCCAGGGTGCGGATGCTCGACGCCCCGGCGACCGCCTTCTTCCCGCTCGCGGGAGCGGCGGCGGCCGTCTGTCCCAACCTATAGGCCATCTGCTCGGCCGAGAGCGGCTCTTCTTCGACCAGGAACGAGGTGTACGGGGTGATTATCCCGTAGCGCTTGCTCAGCTCGATCACGGTGTCGACTAGCTCCTTCTTCTCCCCGTACAGGCGGATCTGGTCGAGGAGGTAGGCGATCTTCCGTCCGGCCCACACGCGCGGGAGGAAGTCGGCGTCGAGGGCGACCGCGGGGAAGGTGCGCACCGCATTGAACGAGACGGTCCTCCCGCCCACCTCGCCGCTCAGGGTGATCTCTCCCCTGCCGCCCTTCTCGTACCGGCCGACGTAGAGGAGCTGAGAGCCGCGGAATATGTCGGGAAGCGGGTTGGGATAGAAATCGTAGGTCTTCACCCCAGCGATCTCGATCGACGGGGAGGTGAGCACGGGAGAGGCGATCTTGCGGTAGAACGAGGAGATCGCATGCTCCAGGTTGTCGTCCGGGGTTACGTACACCGTCGTCCCGTGGTTCTCCTGGCTCAACCGGTCGAGGAGCAGGGTGTTCACGTTGTACCCGACCCCGAACGAGAAGATCCGTACCGCTGCGGTGTTCGCTCTCTTGGCGTCGGTGATGATATCCGCCGGTTCGATCCTTCCCACGGTCGGCTCCCCGTCGGTGAGGAAGACGAGATAGTGCGGGCGGGTGTCCGCCTGGAAGAGGGCCAGGGCGGTGGTGAGGGCGTCGTCGATGTTCGTCCCGCCATCCGCCTGCAGCTTCCTCACCCAGCCGGTTGCGGCGGCGATCGTCTCCGGGGTCACCGGGAGGAGCTCGTCGCTCTGCGCCCGCGGGGAATCGCTGAACGCGACCACGGCGAAGCGGTCCTCCAGGTTGAGGCTCTGGAGGATGAATTCGAGCGCCTCCTTCGCCTGCACGATCTTGTCCCCGGACATGCTCCCCGATGTATCGAGGACGAAGATGAGATCCTTGGGGAGTACCGTCTCCTCCTGGTCCACGTTGGGGGAGACGATGAGGAGGAAGAATCCGTCCTCCTGGGCGGTCTTGTAGGTGAGGAGGGTCATCCCCATCTCCTCCGGAAGGACCGAGTAGTAGAGGATGAAGTCCTTTAACGGGAGGATGTTCCCTTCCTCGTAGCGGACGGATGCTGCCTTATCCCCGGTCTTGGTGACCGCTATCCTGTGCGTTGGTGAGTAGATCGCCTGCAGGGTGCTGGATGTCTCCAGGGTCACGTCGATCTTGACCTCCTCGAGCGGAGCGGCGGAGAACCGCTCGGTGTCGAGCGGGTACCGGTACCGGTAGACCCCGCTTTCCGCCTGGAGGAGCTGGGTGTAAGTGAGTTCGATCCTGCGGGTTCCGCCAGCGGGGATGGGGAAGATCCGGGCCGCGAGGGTGTTGCGTCCGATGTACTCCAGAAGTGCCGGGTCGCGGGTGCGGCGCACGTAGTCCTCGTAGATGGCCCGCGCCTCGTCGGCGTCGAGGACCTTACCCTCGAGCCTCTTCCCGTCGACCCACATGGAGAAGTCGGAGACGACGGCCCCCTTCGGGAGGGGAAAGACGTACCTCCCCTCGATCTGATGGGAGGTGTCGTTGCGGAACTCCTGATCGACGTGCGTGACGGCGATCCCGTCTTTTATGCC
>JAJRTG010000167.1 GCA_024278395.1 Fidelibacterota bacterium
CCTGGGAACCGAAGGAGCTGCAGAGCCCGAGCGGACCGACGTGCACCGTGGAGGGGCGGGAGGTGATCATGCTCGCCGCCAACAACTACCTCGGGCTGTCCACCCATCCCAAGGTGGTGGAGGCGATGATCGAGGCGACCCGCAAGTACGGGGCGGGGGCGGGGAGCGACCGCTCCATCGCCGGGAACATGGACCTGCACGAGGAGCTCGACCGCCGCCTCGCGAAGTTCAAGCAGGCTCCGGCGTCCCTCACCTACCAGACCGGGTTCATGGCGAACGAGGGGCTGATCCCCCAGCTCGCCGGCCGCGGCGATCTGTTCGTCTCCGATGAGCTGAACCACGGCTCGATCATCGACGGGATCCGCATCTCCCACGCCGACCGGAAGATCTACAAGCATAAGGACATGGAGGACCTCGCCCGGGTGATGGAGGAGGCCGAGGCGCACGACCCGCCGTACAACCACATCTGGATCATCACCGACGGGGTGTTCTCCATGGACGGGGACCTCGCTCCGCTGCCGGAGATAGCCAAAATCGCCCGTGAGCACGGGGCCGGGGTGTACGTCGACGACGCGCACGGCGAGGGGGTCCTCGGGGAGAAGGGACGCGGGATCGTGAGCCATTTCGGCCTCACCCACGAGGACATCCACGTCGAGATGGGGACCTTCTCCAAGGCGTTCGGGGTGATCGGCGGACACGTCTCCGGGAGCGAGGAGCTGCGCAAGTTCGCGCTGAACAAGTCCCGCAGTTGGCTGCTGAGCGGGGCCGTCCCCCCGGGGGTGGCGGCGGCGTGCATCGCGGCGATCGACGTGCTCGAGACCGAGCCGCAGTGGCTGGAATCCCTGTGGGACAACCGAAACTACTTCCTCGACAAGGTGAAGGACCTTGGGTTCGATACGGGGAACACCGAGACCCCGATCATCCCGATCATGTGCGGGAAGAGCGAGACGGCGAAGGCCCTCGCCGATTTCGTATGGGAGAAGGGGATCTACGTCCTCCCGATCGTCTACCCGATGGTGGCGCGGGACAAGGCGCGCATCCGGGTGCAGATCTCGGCCCGGCACACCAAGGACCAGCTCGACCAGGCGATCGAGGCGTTCAAGGAAGGCGGAGAGAAGCTCGGCCTGATCTAGGAGACATACGTGAAAGAAAGGATTTCCACCGAAAAGGCACCCGCAGCGGTCGGGCCGTACTCGCAGGGGATCGCGGTGGGAGGGTTCATCTTCGTCTCCGGGCAGCTTCCCATCGGCCCGGATGGTGAGCTCGTCACAGACGTCAAAGCCGCGGCGCGCCAGGCGCTCGCCAACGTGCGTGCGGTGCTGGAGGCGGCCGGGGCGGGGATGGACGACGTGGTCAAGGTCACGGTCTACCTCGCTGACATCGGGGACTTCGGGGCGGTGAACGAGGCCTACGCTGAGTTCTTCTCCGAGCCGTACCCGGCGCGAGCCGCGTTCGCGGTGAAGGCGCTCCCCAAGGGGGCGCCGATCGAGATCGAGGCGATCGCGGTCCGATGAGGTTCTTCGACACCCACTGCGACACCGTCCAGAGGGTCCTCGACGGAAGGCTCGACTTCGTCACCGGGGAGGGGGAAGGGCATCTCTCCCTCCCCGGGATGCTATCCGCCGGCTCGTGCGCCCAGGTGTTTGCGGTGTTCGTCCTGAGCGAGCGTCATCCGGGGGGCGAGCGGGCACGGGCCGAGGAGATGGTCAGCGCCATTCAGCGGATGGCCGCGGGCAGCTCCGGGAGGATGAAAATAGTCCGCACCGCCTCTGAGCTGGAGAAATCATGCAACGCCGGTCCGATCGCGGCCATAATCGGCCTGGAGGGGGCCGACCCGTTGGAGGGGAAGGCCGAGAACCTCCGGCATTTCTACGACCTGGGGGTGCGGGAGATCATCCCGGCGTGGCAGGACAACCCGTTCTCGGGGACGGCGTTCGGCACGAACACTCCGCTCACCGCGGAAGGGATCAAGCTGGTCGAGCTCGCCGAGGAGCTCCGGGTTATGGTCGATGTGTCCCATCTTTCCGACGCCGCGTTTGCCAGCGTCATTGAGGTTGCAACCCGCCCGTTCATCGCCAGCCACTCCAACTGCCGCGCCCTCTGTCCGACCCTGCGCAACCTGACCGATCTCCAGATCAGGACCCTTGCCGACCGCGGCGGGGTGATGGGGATCAACCTTTCACCCGCGTTCCTCGATCCGGAGTATTACGCGCGTGCGTTCCCCCGGTTCGAGCGCTCCCTCGCCCCCGGGACCCCGGAAGAGGAGAAAGAGCGCCTGCGTGCTGAGGTGGACGCGTTGCCCCGGCCGACGATCGACTGGATCGCCCGCCATGTGAAGCATGCGATAAAGATCGGAGGGGAGGACGTGATCGGGCTCGGCGGCGACCTCGACGGAATCTCCAAAACCCCGCTTGGGATCGACGGGATCGCCGACTACGTCAAGCTCCCCGATCTTCTCCTCAAAGCGGGGTTGACCGAGCGGCAGGTGGAGAAGGTGTGCTACGGAAATTTCCTACGCGTATTCTCGGAGGTCCTTCCGGACTAAGCGAGCCAGGCTGCGACCGCGAGCGCCGTCCAGGTGAGGATGAACACGATCGGAAGGACGGGGAGCAGCCCGTGGGGGAGCGTGCGCGTGAGCCGGCCCAGGCGGGCTACATCGGGATGCCATTCCTTGCACTTCCATGCCGTGGAGGGGACGCACACCTCTTCCCCGGAGAGGAGCCGGTAAAGGCTACGGTGGAACTCCGCACCGGCGAACTGCCCCTCGATGCTCCGCAGGAGCCGCGTGAAGTGGACGATCTCGTACGATGCCCGCTTCTGGCTGAACGCCCAGGAGATCGAGAGCAACACCCCGATCCCGGCGAGTACGGTGATGAAGTAGCGCCCTCCTTCGCCGGTGTAGGAGAAGAAGATAAAGGAGAGCGGGAAGACGAGCAGGCAGTTCGCCAGGAGGAAGATCCCGGCGATCGTCCAATAGCTCCGTTCCTTTCCCCCTGCGGTGACGTTCAGGGCCTGATAAAGGCGCAACCACTCTTCGAGTTCCATAGTCAATATGAGAATAGCGGCTATTCATGGGGGAGGAAGGCGCTGCTTCCGCGGAATTTGGGACAATCGTCCCCTTTCCTCGCCCACTTGCCTCGCGCTGCCCGACTGTGGTATTTTGTAATCTCAACCGATCGAGGTGGACGTGGGCGGGCTCGCCTCGGATCTTCGGGGGGTGGGGATGATCAAGCAGATACTGGAGGACCTGGCCGACAGCGTGATCGAGCGCTCACCCTACCGCCGGGCCCTCGTCTCGTGCTACGAGCACCCGATCGCCCCCGCTCCCGATTCCACAACCCGGGTCCTCGACTACGCGGCACGTGGGCTCACCCCGGAAGAAGAACGGGATATCCGCATCTTCATCGCCGGAGGTGGCGTCGTTCGTGGGGAGAAGTTCAACCCTGTGTTCCGCATGGGGAACTCCTACTACATCCCGGCCGGGAGCGCCCCCTACTCCGTCGCCCCGCGCATTCGGAGCCGCCGCCGGTTCATCACCCAGGACGGCTGGCACGCGGAGGACCTTCTCCTCATCCCTTGCCTGGTGGACGATCGGATCATCGGGCAGATCTCGGTCGACGACCCGCGCGATGGGGCGAAGCCGACTCCGGCCAGCCTGCGGGAGCTGGAGGGGTTGGCCGCGGTGGCGGCGATCGCCCTTTTTCAGGCGCGCCAGCGGGAGAGCCTGAGCCAACGGCATCGACTGTTCAGCTTCCTCACCGAGAACGCGATGACCGGGGTCCTGATCGTGCAAGGAGGGCGTGTGCGCTATGCCAACGACCGCGCTCTGGATCTCTTTGGCTACTCCGCTGAGGAGCTCCTCTCCATGGAGCCGTGGTGGCAGCTCTTTCATCCCGAGGAGCGGAACGTTCTGCGCGAGACCGACGACGATCTCCGCCCAGGTGAGTTGGAGGCGCGGGGGATACGCAAGGACGGGGGGATCGTATGGCTGAAGCTCCAGTTCCTTGCGATGGAGTACGAACGCAAGCCGGCGCTCCTGTTGAACCTGCTTGACATCACCGACCGGGTCCGCGCCGAGACCCTTCTCAAGGAGAAGGCGTTCCGCGATCCGCTCACCGGC
>JAJRTG010000168.1 GCA_024278395.1 Fidelibacterota bacterium
ACCTCCACCCCGCGGGAGACGAGGGCGGCGATCAGCCGGTCGACCATCAGGGCGGTGCTCCCGTGCATCGAGGCGTAGGGGAGGACGACGAGGTTCTCCGGCGGGTCGAGGACCCAACCCCGGTAGGCGTCGATGATGAACCCGGGCTCGTCGTAGGCTGGGCCGTGGCTCGGGCAGATCATCCCGATCTCGTATTCCCCCAGGCGGTTCAGGTGCTTGGCGATGATCGTGCGGAACGGCATCATGATCTCGGCGTAGTAGCGCTTCGCCGCCTCGTGGACCCGGCATTGATCGTGGGCGTAGATCTCGGTCGTCGCCAGGTGCGACCCGAACAGATCGCAGGTGAACAGGATCCGCTCCTCGCGCAGGTAGGTGAGGATCGTCTCCGGCCAGTGGACCCACGGGGCGTGGATGAACTCGAGGGTCAGTCCCCCGAGGGAGACCGTCTCCCCGTCTCCCACCTCCGTGATCCTCTCCGGGGCGACGTGGAGGTGGTCGACGAGCATCGAGCTCGCCTTCGGGCTCGCCAGGACCCGGGCATCGGGGTAGCGCGCCAGGACCTTCGGGATCGTCCCTGAATGGTCCTGCTCCACGTGCTGACAGACCAGGTAATCGAGCGACTCCACCCCGGCGAGCTGGTCCAGCAGGACGTCGCTCTTCGCCGGGTCGACGGTGTCGATCAGGGCGGTCTTCTCCGATCCGGTGACCAGGTAGGCGTTGTAGCTCGTGCCGTCGGGAAGCGGGATCAGCTCGTCGAACAGCCTCCGGTCGAAGTCCTGCGCCCCGAGGAACCACACGCGGTCGGTGATCTTCCTCTTCTCCATCTCACCCTCCCAGGATGCGGGCGATGTCCTCTTTCGGCTCGCCGATCAGCCGCAGGTCGTATTCTGATTGCAGGACGTTCAGGATGTCGTCGTTCACCCATGCCGGGAGGATCGGGCCGAGGTAGATCCCCTTGATCCCGAGCGACAGGAGAGACCACAGGATCGCGACCGCTTTCTGCTCCATCCAGGAGAGGATCAACGTGAGCGGAAGGTCGTTCACTCCGATCCCGAACAGCTCGGCGAGGGCCTGGGCGAGGTCGACCGCCACGATCGCGTCGTTGCACTGCCCGAGGTCGATCAGCCGCGGGATCCCGTCGATCTCCCCGAGGTCGAGGTCGTTGAACCGGAACTTGCCGCAGGCGAGCGTCAGGACGATCGTGTCCTTCGGAAGGCTCTGCACGAACTCACGGTAGTAGCTCGACTTGCGCAGCGGCGCGTCGCACCCACCGACGAGGAAGAAGTGGCGGATCTTCCCGGCCTCGACCAGCTCCTTGATCTTCCCGGCGAGCGGGAGGATCGCCCCGAGGGAGAACCCGGTCGTCAGGGTGACGTCCCCGGGAGCATCGGGAAGCTCGGGGAGCGCCAGTGCCTTCTCGATCACCGCCGCGTAGTCGTAGCCCGGGATGTGCTTCACCCCGGGGAGCTTGGCCGGGCCGGTGGTGAACATCCGGTCCTTGTAGTCGTCCTTGGGGAGCAACACGCAGTTGGAGGTCCCAAGGATCGCCGCGGGGATCTCGGAGAACAGCTGTTTCTGGTCGAACCACGCCTTCCCCAGGTTCCCGGCCAGATGAGGGTACTTCTTCAGCCCGGGGTAGCCGTGCGCCGGGAGGAGCTCGGAGTGGGTGTAGACGTTGATCCCCGTCCCCTCGGTCTGCTTGAGGAGCTCGTGCAGCGCCTTCAGCCCGTGGCCGGTGACGATGATCGCGTGTCCCTTCCTCGTCCCGGTTTGAACCTCGGTCGGGACCGGCTCGCCGTACGCCTCGATGTGCGCCTTCTTGAGCAGGCGCATCGTGCGCAGGTTCATCTCCCCGGCCTCGACCGCGAGCGCCACGAAGTCCTCGGCGTCGAAGTTGACGTTGGTGAACGTCGCGTAGAACGCACGCTCGAGGAACGCGTCGATCTCGGGATCGGTGTAGCCTAGCTCGCGGGCGTGGTACAGGTAGGCCGACATCCCCTTGGCCGCCAGCAGCAGGTTATCCTGCAGCCGGGCCACGGTAGCGGTCTTCCCGCACACACCTTGCACCGTGCACCCGGTCCCGCCCGCGGTCTGCGAGCACTGGTAACAGAACATCTTCAGTTTCTCCGCCATTTTTCCTCCTTCTAAGCTTCGTCGAGCAGCCGCTTCTCTCCGTCGAGCGACCTTATCTTGGTTATGTCCTGAGTCACCTCGAGCGTGCCGAGGTACTCACCGTTTTCGTCCCTGACCGGGAAGTAGCGGATGTAGACCGTCCTACCCCCCATGTTGATCCAGAACTCCGCCACGTCCCGCGCCCCGGCCTTGAACTCATCCAGGATCCGGTTGACGATCGCCACGCTCTTCTCCGGATGGCAGTTCTGCACCGCACGCCCGATGATCGCCGGGCTGCGCACGAAGATCCGGTCCTTGGACTGGTTGAAGTAGCGGACGCGGTCGTCCCGGTCGATGAACGTGATATCGACCGGGAGGGAATCGAGCACCGCGGACAGCTCACGCGGCGACAGCGCCCCGGCGGCGAACCGGATCTCCTCGCCAGGTCCTTCCTCCTGAACCTCCTCGGTCGCCGGCGCCGCCGGGACCTCCGGAGCGAACGGGGAATACCCGATCGCGTCGAACTCCCTCCTGATCGCCACCCATTCGGATTCGGTGATCACCTCGAGCCCGCTCGGGAACAAGATCTTCCCCTCCTTCTGAAAATGCCCGGAGAGGAGCTCATACAGCCCACGCGCCTTCATCCCGAGGAGCTTGCCCGGAGCGCCGGACTCGACCAGCTCGATCACCGCCTTGCGCTCGGTGCGGATGCGGTCGTGCTCCATCCACATGATCGCCGGCGGCTCGGTGATCCCGTGTTTCTCCAGGTAGGGGAACAGGACGTTCTCCTCACGGGCGTAGTGGGACTCCGTGTCCGCGAGCTTCCGGGCGAGGGAGCGGATTTCTTCGGCAAGTTCGGAGCCATCCGGGGCGAGCTTCCATATCCGCTCGACCGCGGTGAGCATTCCCTTGTGTTCCTCAAGCAGGATGTTGACCGGGTGCCAGTCCGGGACGTCGGGTCCGGTCGCGAGCGATTCCCTGAACAACGCCATGTGCACGTCGCACAACCGCTCGAGCTCGGCGCGCGGAGTCCCTTCCTTGACGAGCTCCGCCTCGATCTGCGCGATCTCGAGCGGCGTCACGCCCTCCAACAGCCCCTTAAACTCCTCCTTGAGCGCCTCCGGGGACTCCCCGGAGTGAAGGCGGGAGAGGATACCCCGCAGGGCTTCCTTCTTCTCTTTGGACATCAACTCACTCATCGTTCCTCCCTGACGCGGCTCAACCTGGCGGCCACGCTCCTGATCGTCGTATCCTCGAGGAAGCGTGCGATCTCATCGCGCAGTGGATCCCACACGTCGTGCAGCGGACAATCATCCCGCCCCGCGCACGGGTCGAGCTCGAACACGCATTCCCGAAAGTACCCGTCCCCCTCGATAACCCGCACTACGTCAGCGAGAGAGACCTCACCCGGATCGCGGGCGAACCTGATCCCTCCGTTCTTCCCCCGCGTGGAGCTGAGGAGCCCGGCGCGGACGAGCGGCGGGATCAA
>JAJRTG010000169.1 GCA_024278395.1 Fidelibacterota bacterium
ACCACGTCGCACTTCGGAAGGAGCCGTTCCGCCGCCCAATCGGGAAGGACGTCCGGAGCGAGCGGCCGCCGTTCGAACACGTAGAGATCCTTAGCCCGCCGCTCGAGCGCGGGGATGAACGGCTCGAACCGCCCGATCATCCCCACCGTTGCCCCGTCGACCGGGAGGACGTCAAGCGGGTTCGGACTGGGTCCGCCTCCCCGGTTCATCACCGCGTTGAGCGCCGCCACCCCCACAGACGCAGCGACCGGATCAGGGAGGAGCGCGTACCCCGCCACCTCGGCGGCTCCCTTCCCGATCAGCCCCCCGGCCTGCTCGAGGTAGGTGCAACAGGAGCTCGTCCCGCCGGTCACCGTGCCGGCAAGGCCGCAGGACCCGTCGTCGAGCAGCACGGCGGTGTAGCCAAGGCCGATGCGCACGTCGGCGATCCGTCTGCGCGCCAGTTCCTCCTGCGCCGCGGCAAGCAGCCGGTCGATGATCATCCGCTCACCTCCATGAACCGGGCGAAGATCTCCCGCATCGCCTTCCCCGCCGCGCTCTCCGGGTCCTCGACCGCGTTTTTGCCCGCGATCATCATCCCCGGGACCGCCGGATCGTAGGGGATGCGTCCGAGGACGGACAGTTCCTCCTTCCGGGCGAACTCCTCGATCTGCGCGCTTATCTCCTCGTTGAGATCGAACTTGTTGATCACGAGGTACGCCGAAACCCGGAAGTGACGCACCACCTTCAGGATCCGCTCGAGGTCGTGCAACCCGGACAGGCTCGGCTCGGTGACCAGGATCACCGCGTTCGCCCCGCTCACCGAGGCGATCACCGGACAGCCGATCCCCGGGGACCCGTCGATCAGAAGCCGCTCCGCCTTGACATCCTTGACCAGGGCGTACGCCTTCTGTTTGACCAGGGTCACGAGCTTGCCGGACGTCTCCTCGCCGGGATAGAGCTCGGCGCTCGCCAGCGGCCCGAGGCGCGTGCTGGCGGTGTACCACTTGCCGGAGACCCGGGGCGAAAGAGTGATCGCGTCGGTCGGGCATACGTAGACGCACGCCCCGCACCCCTCGCACAGGAAGGGATCGATGTGAAACTCGGGGTCGATCGCCCGGAACCGGCACACCCGCTGGCACTCTCCGCAGTCGATGCACCTGGCATCGTCCTTGACCGCCTCCTTCGACCCCTGGTACTCGCCTTCGGCTTCGATCTCTGGATCGAGGAGCAGATGGAGGTTCGCCGCGTCAACATCGCAATCGGAGAGGACCTTGTCCTCCATCAGGTAGGCGAACGCCCCGGCGAGCGAGGTCTTTCCGGTTCCACCCTTGCCGGACAGAAACAACACGCTCTTCATTTCACACCATCCTCCCGCGCGAGCTTCATCGTCGTCGTATCGTACAGGGCGCGGAACCTATCCCTCCACTCCGGCAGGGCGTCGACGAGCGGGATCCCTTGAGAATAGAGCCGGGCGATCTCCCGGTCGAACGGGATCCGCATCACGATCGGGATCCCCTCATCCGCACAGTAGCGCTCGACCATGTCATCCCCGATCCCGTCACGGTTGATGATCACACCGATCGGCACCCCCACCGACCGCGCGACCCCGACCGCCGCCCGCAGATCGTGCAGGCCGAACGGGGTCGGTTCGGTGACGAGCAGGGCGAGGTCCGCCCCTTGGATGGCAGCGATCGTGGGACAGCCGGTCCCGGGCGGAGCGTCGAGGATGGCAAGACTATCAGGATCGATTCCCTGCTTGAGCTCATGGATGAGCGGGGTGGCCATCGCCTCGCCCAGGTTGAGCAATCCACGCGAGAACGGGAACCCGCGCGCCACGCCGTATTCGATCACCCCGAGCTCGTGCGGGACCTCGGAGATCGCCCCCACAGGGCAGACCATCCGACACAGCCCGCATCCGTGGCACAGCTCGTCGTAGACGATCACCTTCTTCCCGATGACGGCGATCGCGTTGAACTCGCACGCCTTGGCGCACTCCCCGCAGTAGGTGCACTTGGCCTCGTCCACCCGCGGGAGGAGCTTCTCCACTGATTTCGTCCGCTCGATGCGCGGCTTCAGGAAGATGTGGGCGTTCGGCTCCTCGACGTCGCAGTCGAGAAACTGCACCGGACGATCGTCGGCCAGAGCGAGCCCGAGGTTGGTCGCCACCGTCGTCTTGCCGGTGCCGCCTTTTCCGCTCGCTATCGTGATCCTCATCCCCCGTGCCCCTTTCCGCTCGGACCGGCGGCGCGGGAGAACTTACCTGCCTTGTAATCGGCGATCGCGTCCGCCACGGTCCCCTGCGCCCCGATGTAGATCTCCACTCCGGCGGCGGCCAGGCCACGATGGGCGTTCGGACCGACGCTTCCGGTGATCACTGCTTTGGCGCCGTTTCCCGCCACGATCTGCGCTGCCTGGACACCGGCTCCGTGCGCACCGGGACTGTTCGCCACCGCGTCCAAGGCTTCTGTTTCCGTGTCGTAGAACAGAAAGTACGCCGCCCGGCCGAAGTGGGGATCGATCGGATCGTTCAGCCCGGTCCCCTTCGCCGTGATGCAGATCTTCATCCGTTCTCCTTCTCCAACCGATCGAGCCGCGCGCTGATCTCATCGAGCCTGCGCGTCAGCGCCCGCAGTTCGTCGGCCAGGCCGCTCGTCTCGGGAGCAGGGCCCGCCGGGGGCGGAGGAGGAGCCATCATTCCCATGCCGCGCCCCATCCCCATACCGCGGCCCATGCCACGTCCCATTCCCATACCGCGACCCGTGAACGCGCCCGCGGCGGGAGCGGGGGTCGGGGAGAGCCGGCCGGCGGCGAGCTCGAGCGCTTTAGCTTCAACCGTCCCCTGCGCCTGCACCATCTGCACCCCTCCCTGGGAGAGGGTGTTCGACGCGTTCGGGCCGAAGGCCCCGGCGAGGACCGCCTGCGCTCCCTTGCTGATCACGAGCTGCGCCGCCTGAATCCCGGCCCCGCCCATCGCCCCGGCGTATGGGTTCTGGATCACCTCATGGGCCACCACTCTGCCGTCTTCCACATCGACCACGGTGAACGTCGGACACCTCCCGAACACCGGGGAGATCGTATCGTCCAGTCCGCCGCGGTTCGTCGCTGCGATAATCCTCATTGGACTTCCTCCTTAGGGTTGAGTCTGCGTTTGATAGGGGTTAGCCGGATAAGCTCCGTACCACCCCGCCGTCCCGGGATAGGCCGCTGCGCTCGTGCCGAACCGCCACCATCCCCGCGGAAGCCACGGGAAGTTGCGGCAGTAGGGATAGGGGTTTCCCGGCCAGGCGTAGCCGGCACCCCGGCCGAACGCACCGCGTCCCCGGCCCATGCCGTAGCCGCTTCTGAACCATCCACCGCGTCCACGCATCGCGATCACGCTCCTTTCTCCAGTTCCTCCAGGCGCTTGATGAGGGCGTCAAGCTGCCGCTCGAGCGCCTCCTTCTGCGCCTTCAGCGATTGCAATTCCTGCTCACGCGAACCCCCTCCGTAGTACGGCCAAACCCCGGCCGCACCAGGATAGCCCATCCAGTTCATGAACTTTCCGAGCTGCCCGGTGGACTGCAGGTACTGCGCCGCCGGAGGCATACCGCCCCAGCCCGGCGAATACCCGAACCGCAGCCAGCCGGGGAGTCCGGTCATGTAGAACATGTTCCTGTATCCGTGTCCCATAGTGATCCCTCCTTTTTGGGTGGTTTGATCGCCGGCATTATAATCATATGCACAAAATTTGTCAAGGGGGATTTCTGCGCCTCTGCAACGGATTTTTTCCGCATACCAGTGCGCGTAACGCGGTTGACTACCCCGCATATCCCGAGGTATAGTAAGCACATGCACTATTAACGGAGGAATGAATGGGAAGACAGAAGAAACCGCGTTACTGCCGTGAGTTCTCCGGCTACAACCTGTTCAAACCGAGCGGGGTGCCCCTGGCGCAGCTTGAGATCGTGGAGATCGCGCTGGACGAGCTCGAAGCGATGCGGTGGTGCGATTTCGAGGGACACGACCAGGAGACCGCGGCAGCGGAGATGGGGATCTCGCGGGGCACGGTGCAACGCCTCTTGTATTCCGGGCGCAGGAAGCTCGTCGACGCCGTGGTGCACGGGAAGGCGTTGGTGATAGCGGAGGCCGACCACGTCCTGATCCGCCGCCCCGGCCGACACGGCCGCGGCCGGAGAGGGAGATGGACCGTTCCGCCGGGGCCGAGTGACCCCGCGATACCCCCCTCCTGAGGTCGGCCCGTCTTGTCACCGGGGCTCCCGCCCCGGTAAATTGTAGAGCCCTGAACGGCACCTGAGTGACGTGACCGCGCGGCACCCCCAGCGGAGCTCCCACCCGCTCGATCACGATCCCGACTACATCTTAGACGGGCCTGAGGTCAACTACATCTGCACCGAGATCACCTACGCAAACCTGGAGGACGACGGCGATCTGATCATCGACCACGCGAGGTTGTGCGCCAGTAACCAAGGAGGGATCCCGCCCCCGGGCGTACAGGCCCAGGGGCTCAACTTGCGTGGACGACACGCCAGGCGGTCTTGCTCGACGTCGGTGCGGTCAGACCGACTCCGTCAGGGAGGTCCACCGCTCCATTCTCGCCTCGATCTCCCGGGCGACGCGCCGGTGCTCGATCCCGAGCTCGGCCACCCTCTTCCCGTCCCCGGCGAGGCCCGCGGCCTCTATCTCCCTCTCCAGCTCCCGCAGCCGGGCCTCCAGCCCCTCGATCTCCGCTTCCAGGGCGGCGATCTCCTCCGCCCGGCGGCGGGCGGCGTAGCGGTCGGGCTTCCTCCTCGGCCTGGGACGGGACGGGGCGGCCTCATCCGCGCGCGGGGAGGCGGCCGGCTTTCCCCTTCTCCGGGCCCAGTACTCGGAGAACGACACCGGATAGATGCGCAGGAGCCCTCCGTCCACCTCCCAGATCTTCGTCGTCACCGCCTCGAGGAGCGCGCGATCGTGGGAGACGAGGATGATCGTCCCCTGGTAGTCGCAGAGGGCCTGCTGCAGGATCTCCTGGCTCCGCAGGTCGAGGTGGTTCGTCGGC
>JAJRTG010000170.1 GCA_024278395.1 Fidelibacterota bacterium
ACTCCGCAGTTGATGTCGAACCCGACCCCGCCGACGACCACCACCCCTTCGTCCGGATCGAACGCCCCTATCCCGCCGATCGGGAACCCGTAGCCGGGATGGACGTCGGAGAGGGCGATCGCCGCTCCCACGATCCCGGGAAGGCTGGCAACGTTCCTGATCTGGCGGAGAGCGCTCCACTCCCCGCCCACCTCCGCACGCAGGTCCTCGATCATCTCCGGATCGGCGAATATCCGCCCGGGAACGCGCATCTTTCCCGTCTTCGGAAGGATCCACTCCGTTTCCTGAACCTGTTCGAGTGCGAACTCCTCATCCATCTTCCCCTCCTCAGGTATCAAGGACGCATTGGGCGATCCAGCGCCCGTCCCTCTCCTCAACCCGCAGTCCGGCGTAGGATACCCCCTTCACCTCGAGCTTCGGCCGGTGGCGGGTCGGGTCGAGCGGCTCCCCCCACCCTTCACCGCTCAATCTGAACCCGTCCGGGACCGTATCTATTTTAGCATTGAACCGGGAGAAGATGAGTTCGCTTATCTCCTTCTCCCCGAGAAGGGTGCTCAGCCATTCGATCAGCAACAGCTCGAGGCGGGGCGCGGAGACCTCGACCGGGAACCGGTCGCGGGGGGAGATCTTGCCCAGATCCACCATCAGGTCGAACATCCCCGCCGCCGCCGCGCAGAACGCCTCCTCCACCGTATCCCCGATCCCGCGCACCTCTACGTCGGCGGTGTGGTCGAGGTACTCAAACCGGTACATCCTCACCCTCCCGTGAGGGAGACGGAGAAGAGGGGGTTGTAGACGGCGCCGCGCGGGGTGAGGACGCTCTCCATGAGAACGAGCCGGTCGACGTGCAGGATGGAGTCCAGTCCCTGCTCGAGCTCAGAGAGGGCCTGCGGGACCCTGGGATCAGGCCTCTCCTTCACCCGTCCCAGGGTGATATGGGCGATCGCCTCCTTCCGGTCGGGAGGGAATCCGAACTCGGCAAGCCCCTGGTTCACCTTCGAGACGAGCTTCGTAAACTCGGACGGGGCCTTCCCTCCGGCCCAGATCACCCTCGCCCTCTCCGGCGTGGGGAACGCCCCCAGGCGGTCGATCACAAGGTCGAACGGCGGGACCTCCCCGGCGATCCGCCGCGCCATCCGCTCAAGCTCGACCGCCAGCATCGGTTCGATCTCCCCCAGAAAGCGGACCGTGACATGGAAGTTCCCCTCCGCCACCCAGCTTACGCGTGCTGTCATCCTGGCCCTCAGGTCCGCGGAGACGGCGGAGAGTCTTCTGCTCAGCTCTTCGTCGCTCGGAATGCAGAAGAAAGCGCGCATCACGATCACCCACCATTGATCATACCACACCGGGGGCGCTTCTTGCATGAACGGGCGGAAAGTGGAGAATAACGTTAAGAACTTGAAGGGAGTGGTTGCACGATGGGTCTATCGGTAAGCGAAATGCACCGCGGGATGGTGATCCGCTACGACGGCGAGCTGTATGAAATAATCGAGTACGAACACTCCAAGCGCGGTCGGGGCGGAGCGGTCGCCCGCACCAGGCTCCGCCATCTGAAGACCGGGAGGGTGATACAAGCGACGTTCAAGGGAGCGGAGAATACGGAGTCGGTCTTCCTCGAGTCCCGCCCGCTTCAATACCTGTACCACGACGGAGAGTCGTACATCTTCATGGACAACGAACGGTTCGACCAGTTCCCGATCCCCGCCGATGTGTTGGGGGATAAGACCCAGTTCCTCGTGGAAGGGACGAACGTGATCGGCTATTACAGCGGGGAGGAGTTGATCAAGGTCGACCTCCCCAACTTCATCGAACTCAAGGTCGTGCACACCGAGCCCGGGGTGCGCGGGGACACTGTATCGAACGTGGAGAAACCGGCAACCCTGGAGAGCGGGGCGGTGATCCAGGTCCCCCTGTTCGTCAAAGAGGGTGATATACTGAAGGTGGACACCCGCACCGGCAGGTACGTGGAGCGGGTGTAAGGAGGGAAAATGGCGGAACGCAAGATTGAGATCATCGATGAGGACGGCAAGATCACGATGGGGGAGGAGGTGATCACCTCGATCGCCCGCATCGCCGCGGGGAGGGTGGACGGGATCATCAAGACCCCCAGCGGGGGAGGATTCAGAGGGATATTCGGAGGGGAGGATCTCTCCCCGAACATCCGCACCGAGCTCTCCGACGCTGGGGTGCACGTCGAGCTGCGCATCGCCGTCGAGTACGGGTATCCCGTGCACGAAGTGGCGCAAGGGGTGCAGGCGAAGGTGGAGAAGGACATCACGGAGCTCGCTGGGGTTAACGTGACTGGTGTCGACGTGTACGTGAAGAAGATCGTTCCCCCGCCGACGCACGAGGACACGGAGAGGGAATAGGAGGAGAGATGGCAGACAAGAAGGAGAAGGGACGGGTGAGCATCTCCAAAGACGTGGTCACGGCGATCGCGGGGATCGCCGTCTCCGAGGTCGAGGGGATCGCCAACCTCCGCTCCGGTGACGGGGCGTTTCGCCGCGGTGAGGGGATGAAGCGCTACGTCGATACCGAGGTGGAGGGGGAGAACGTCAGGGTAACGGTACGGATCACGATCTACTACGGCAAACCGATCCACAAGGTCGCGAAGCAGGTGCAAACGCGCGTGAAATCGGAGATCGAGAAGATGACCGGTCTCAAGGTGAACGCGGTCGACGTCGACGTACAACGGCTGGTGGAGCCAGAGGCCCCGCTACTGCCGGAGGAAGATACGACATGAACGGACTGATCATCCTCCTGAAATCGATATTCGCGCTCATCCTCGCCTTCACCGGGGTGGTGCTGGTCCTGATCCCGGTCGGCGCGATTCCCGCATCAACGCTTACGGCATTCCTGTATTCCGGAGGAGGGGAGGCGGTGCTCCTCGCCTTCGGGGCGCTGATGCTCGTAATCGGGGCCTATTTCCTCGGTTCGCTCTACCAGACCTACAGCTCGGCGGGGCACTTCCAGCAGGAAGGGGAGTGGGGCAGGATCGAGCTCTCCCCCGGGGCGCTGCGTGAGTTCGTCAGCGTGATCCTGCGCCGGGAGATCGGGATAGACCGGTTCCGTGTATATCTGAGCCACGTGGAGGACGGGATCGAGATTAAGGTCGAGACGACCCTCTCCGCCGACCAACAGGTGGCCGAGGTGAGCCGTCGGATCCAGGAGGTCCTCGCCACCCGGATCAAGGAACGCACCGGGGTGGAGGTCCACCGCGTCTCCGTCCTCGTGCGCAGCATCCGGTCAGTGGAGGAGACCCCCCCTGAGGAGCGGACCGATGAAGATTAGCGGCAAGCTCGTCGGGCTCCTGATCGGCCTCGCGGCAGGGGCGCTCCTCATCCTCGCGGGATGGCGGGTGTTCCTCGTCCTCTTTGCCTTCGGGTTCGTCGGGTACATCGTCGGCGCCTATCTGGAGTCGCGGGAGGATCTGGTAAAGCGCGTGCGCGAGTTCTTCGACCGGCTGTTCGGAGCGTGATGAACAGACACAGCGCGCGCGAGTTCATCCTCCGCGCTCTATATCAACGCGAGTTCGTGGATACGCCGCTCGCCGAGATGCTCTCCGAGATCGATCCCGGCGAGCAGCGCGACTACATCACCCGCGTCTTCAACGGGATCCTCTCCCACCGCGAAGAGATCGACGAGCTGCTGGGGAAGCATACGATCGGATGGCGGTTCGACCGGCTCTCCCTGGTCGACCGGAACATCCTGCGGCTGGGGGCGTACGAGCTCCTCTACTCCGACGAGGTCCCCCCCGAGGTGGCGATCGATGAGGCGG
This sequence comes from Fidelibacterota bacterium, assembly GCA_024278395.1. GTDB lineage: Bacteria > Bipolaricaulota > Bipolaricaulia > UBA7950 > UBA9294 > S016-54. The sequence continues at coordinate 3,779 of JAJRTG010000170.1, forward strand.
TCGAGCTCGCCAAGGAGTACGGGACCGAGAACGCGCAGGTCTTCATAAACGGGATCCTCGATCGGCTCTGGGAGGAGCGGAAGGGCAAGTAGTGGACTGGAAGGGATACTACCGGGGCGAGATCGCTCGTCCGCAGGCCCGATCGACGATCGCAGGGCTATTCGCCCGCGCCGAAGCCGATCCTGAAATCGATGCGTTGATCGCTGGCGGAGCGATCCTCTCCTTCCCCCACACCGCCCTGTCCTACGCCGGACCGCTCCAAGCGCGGGTCGTAGCCGGCCTGTACCGCGCCCGGATATCCGAGGTGATCGCCCTCGGGGTACTCCACACATCGGTCCTGCCGCTCCCGTACGCCGAAGCCCTCAACCGACTCCGTGATCCATCCGCCGATCCCGATGTACGGAAGGCCGCGCTCTCCCGCCTCTCAGGTGCGTTCCTTCCTTCGGGGGGAAAGATCACCACCCCGTTCGGCGATCTGCCGATCTCCCCGATCGCTTCGCACCGTCCGATCCGGGTGGACGCCGGGATCCTCAAGAATGAGTTTTCCCTCGATACCTTCCTCTCGTTGATGGCGTTCTACGCCGACCGGCGCGGGATCGATCCGCTCCCCGTCGTCCCGCTCTACGTCGGGATCACGTACGACCCGGTGGAGGACTCGTTCGCCGTCGCGGCACAGCTCGCCCGAGCGCTGCGCCGGGGCATCGGACCGGAGACCGCGGTCGTCACCACCGGCGACCTCGTCCACTACGGGACGGCGTACGGGGACGAGGCCCGGATCCCCCGGATGCCGAAGGAAAAGCGCGCCTTGGAAGACTGCTTCCTAGGTGAGACGGAAGACGTGCTAGTCCTGGCGCTGAGCAGGCGCAATCTGAAAGAGGCGTTCATCAAGTCACTTGAGGTCTTAAAGAGCGACCAACGCTACATCCTCCCGGTGATCGCGGAGCTGCTCGGCCCCGGGGCCGACTACGAGATCATCCACTTCGAGCTCTCCGACTACGCCGGGATCCTCTCCGTCGATCCACCGTG
>JAJRTG010000171.1 GCA_024278395.1 Fidelibacterota bacterium
GCGTGCTCGATCACCATGAAATCGGCATCCTGAACGTCGATCCCCACCTCGATCACCGTCGTCGCCACGAGGAGCCGCACCTTCCCCGCGTGGAAGTCGGCCATCACCCGGTTCTTCTCCCCGCTCGACAGCCGGCCGTGCACGAGCCCCACCCCGAATTGCGGGAAGCGCGCCCGCAGCTCGTCGGCCGTCTGGACCGCCGCCTTCAGGTCGAGCTTCTCCGACTCCTCGACCAGCGGAAGGACGACGAACCCCTTCCCCCCGTGGGAGAGGAGGCGGTTCACCTCGGAGTAGACCTCGTCCCGGCGCGACTGCGCCACCCACACCGTGCGGATCCGCGGACTTCCGTAGGGGAGGGCGTCGATCAGGGAGACCTCGAACTCCCCGTACAGGGTGAGGGCGATCGTGCGCGGGATCGGGGTGGCGCTCATCACGAGGAGGTCGACATTTTCCCCCTTCTTCTCGATCGCCGCCCGCTGCACCACCCCAAAGCGGTGTTGCTCGTCGATCACCACGAACCCGAGGGCCTGGAACTCGACGTCCTCCTGGATCAGGGCGTGGGTGCCGATGAGGAGGTCGATCTCCCCGGCGGAGAGCCGGGCCTTGATCCCGGGCTTGTCCCGCTCCGCTGCGGTGAGTAGCCCGACCCGCACCGGCAGGCCGGAGAAGAGCTCCTCGATCCGGCGGGCGTGCTGCTCGGCGAGGATCTCGGTCGGGGCCATGAACGCCGCCTGGTATCCCGCCTCGATCGCATACAACGCCGCGGTCAGGGCGACGATCGTCTTCCCCGCCCCCACGTCCCCCTGCAACAGGCGCATCATCCGCCGGGGCGCGCGCAGGTCGGCCACGATCTCCCGCAGCGCCGTGATCTGAGGGCGGGTGAGGCGGAAGGGGAGGCTCGCGAGGAACGACGCGGCCAGGGTCCCTCCATCGGCGTGGGCGGTCCCGGCGTCCGGCGGGATCTCCTCAAGAAGGCCGAGTTGGAGGAGGAAGAGTTCCTCGTACGCCAGGCTCTTCCGCGCGCGGGCGAACGCCTCCGCGTCGGGAGGGAAATGGATCGTCCGAACCGCCTCCTTTTTCTCGAGCAGGTGCTCGCGGGCCCTGAGCGCTGCGGGGAGAACGTCGGGGATGGCCTCCGCGTAGAGCTCCAAATTGCGGGAGATGATGGACCGGATAAGCCGGTCGCTCACCCCCTCGGTCGCCGGGTAGATCGGGACGAGCCGCCCGGTCTCCATCCCTTCGCCGGCCGGCTCCCACACCGGGGTCCGCATCTGGAGCTCTCCGTGGCTCCGCTCCACCCTGCCGTACAGGTCGATCGTCTCCCCGCGACGCAGCTGCTTCGCCACCCACGGCTGGTTGAACCAGACCGCGTACAGGAACCCGGTCCCGTCGCCGATCGCCGCCTTCACCACCTGCATGCGCGGGTTGACCCGCACCTGGGAGACGGCGGCGATCTCCCCGCGCACGCACACGGTCTCTCCACGGCGCAGCTCCCCGATCCGCTTGAACCGCCTGCGGTCCTCCAGGCGGCGGGGAAGATACAGGAGGAGATCCTCGATCGTCTTGATCCCAAGCTTCTCAAGGGTCTGAGCCCTCTTCTTTCCCACCCCGACCGCCTCGCTCACCGGCTTAAGCAGGGCTTCCGGGGCCGGTGACGGTGGGGTGCCGTCGCGCAGGTAGGAGAGGAGGCGCTCCACCGCCTTTACCCGCGCAAAGTGCGGGGCGGCCTTGTACCCGGCAATGATGGCGTAAGCCGCCGGTGGGAGGTTGCGGCGCACGAACTCCTCGAGGCCGCTTGTCACCGCATCGTCTTGGTAGCCGCGGGAGATCTCAAGCGCCAGGACCTTCTCGGCGGTCTCGCGCAACTTATCATCAATTTGTGGGTCCATATCCCCTACTTTATAATCACTCGATATGGCGGACAAGGAGATTTCGACTGAGATAGTAACTTACGGTAATCCGGTCCTGCGCCGAAGGGCGGAGCCGGTCACCGTGATCGACTCGAGCATAAAGAGGATCACCGAGGCGATGGTCGAGGCGATGCTGCGGGCGAACGGGATCGGGCTCGCCGCACCTCAGATCGGGGTAGGGAAGAGGATCATCGCCCTTGATATCGACGGGGAATTCCACATCCTGATCAACCCGGAGATCATCGAGCTCTCCACCGACGAGGAGGAAGCGACCGAGGGGTGCCTGAGCGTCCCCGGGGTCGACGCTCCGGTGACGCGGCGGACGCACGCCGTGGTGCGCGGAGTGACCTTGGATGAGAAGGAGATCGAGCTTGTGGGAGAGGGGCTGATGGCGCGGGCGATCCAACATGAGATCGATCATCTGAACGGGGTCCTTTTCATCGATCACCTCACTCCGGCCAAGCGCCGCTTCCTGCTCAAGGAATACGCGCGAATGCAGCGGGAGAAGGATCAGTGAGGCTCGTCTTCCTCGGTACCGCCGAGTTCGCCTGTCCCGCCCTCGCCGCGCTTCACAAAGCCCACGATATCACCCTTGTCGTCACTCAACCCGACCGCCCGGTCGGGCGGCACGCGGTCCTCACCCCGCCCCCGGTTAAGGAGGAGGCCCTCCGCCTGGGGCTCCCCGTTTTCCAGCCGGTCCGGGTTAACTCCGCGGAGGCGGTCGCGAGGATCCGCGGCGCTCGCCCCGATGTGATCGTCGTCGCCGCCTACGGCCAGCTTCTGAAACCGGAGCTGATCGGGATTCCGCCGCTCGGAACGGTCAACATCCACGCCTCCCTCCTCCCCCGCTACCGCGGCGCCGCTCCGATCAACTGGGCGATCATCAGAGGGGAGACCGAGACCGGGATCACCACCTTCCTGATCGATGCCGGGATGGACACCGGGCCGATCCTCATGCAGCGGGCGACCGGGATCGGCCCTGATGAGACGGCGGGGGAGCTCCACGACCGCCTTGCCGCCCTCGGAGCCGAGCTCATCCTCGAGACGTTGGCCGGACTCGAATCCGGGAGGATCACCCCGATCCCGCAGGACGATTCCGCCGCCTCGCTCGCCCCCCGGCTGTCTCGGGATGATGGGGTGATCGATTGGTCCCGTCCGGCGCGGGAGATCCACAACCTGATCCGTGGGACGAATCCCTGGCCCGGTGCGTTCACCCATCTCGGGGGCAAACGGGTCAAGGTGCACAGAAGCCGCCTCACCGGGCTCAAGCGCGGGGATCATCGACCGGGGGCGATCGTGCTCCGGGAGACGGGAAGGCTCCGCGTCGCCGCCGGAGACGAACTCCTCGAGCTCCTCGAGGTACAGCGGGAGGGTCGTCCCCGGGTATCCGGGCGTGAGTTTCTGAACGGCCTGCGCGGCGAGGCGAAGTTCAGCTGACCTCGGGGTAGAGCCCGGCGAGCCCTGTCTCCTCCATCCTCCGCACCAGTCGGATTCCGTCCAGCTTGTAGATGAATACCTCCGCGGTGTTGTGCACCGTCGCGCGCAGGATGTGCCCCCCGTACGCCGCTCCGCCCTTCTTCGCCACCGCGACGTGGGCGTGGACGATCGTCTCCTCGTCCTTTTTCCCGATGTTCCCCTGCAGGCTGAGAAGCTCGACCGGCTCGGGGATCCTCTCGATCACGTAGTTTTCCCCGTCCCAGTAGCCGAGCTCGAGGTCGCGCAGCATCCCGACCCCGTTCACTATGACCCCGGATTCGACTCCGAGATCGATCAATCCGTCGGGGAACGTTTCCCCATCCCGGAATCGGACCATCAACTCACTTCCATGCTCCGCTTTGATCATCGCTGCCTCCTTTATTCCAGATCATACGATCTCAAGATTTTCAACTTATCCTTATTCAGAACGGCGGTTTCAACCCCGCTTGCTTGCAGATTTCGTTCGCTGTTATCCGATCCAATGTATGATGGCGCTTAACCGGGATGATTTTTGTTCCGTTCGTGTAAACGGAGTGTTTGCGCCCTTCCCGGAGCAGAAAGAAGCCGTTTTGTTCCAAATACTTGATTAAATCCCGCCGTTTTACGCTCACGTTATTCTTCTACTGCTACCTGTTCCAGAAGCGCTCCCCCGACTGGGATCTCCTTCCCTTCCTGTCGGTAGGCGGCGATCATCTCGCGCAGCGCGTCACGGAGATATTCCCGGCACTCTTCGAGTGTGGCGCCCTCCGTGACCACTTCTGGCCACTCGACGAGCTGGCCCATATATCCGGTGGGTATCTTCGAGTACTTTGCTGTATAGGTGCTGATCATCGTCTCCGGCACCTCCCTTTAATCATTATACCGCGATTGGGAAGCGTTCCATTTTGTCCCGCGACGTAGACATCATAGAACGAACTTGGCTTCGAGTGCAAGTTCTGCGTCACTGATCCGTGACTTCCGAATGGAGAAGGTCAGCCTGATCGTAGAGCGACTGGACGGGTACTCACAGGTTGCAAGGTATGCGTTCCTTTCCTATCCTCGCGCTATGACTTCCGAAGAGAAGATCAGTCTGATCGCTGCCCGGCTGCAGGATCGTTACGGACCGGTCGAGGTTTGTCGACGCGATCCGGTCGAGGAGTTGATCACCACGATCCTCTCCCAGAACACGAACGACCGCAACCGCGACCGAGCTTACGCATCCCTCATGGATCGCTTTGGGTCGCTTGCGGCGGTTAAGGACGCTTCCCCGGACGAGATCTCCGCGGCGATCCGGATCGGCGGACTGCACCGCCAGAAGGGGGGGCGGATCAAGCAGGCCCTCGAGAGGATCGCTGCGGAACGGGGTAAGCTCGACCTATCCTTCCTCGGTGATCTCTCACTCGAGGAGGCGCTGGACTGGCTCCTGTCGTTTCCCGGGGTCGGACGCAAGACCGCGGGGATTGTCCTTCTGTTCTCGTTCGACGAGCCGTACTTCCCGGTTGACACCCACATCGCCCGCGTAACCCGCCGCCTCGGGATCGTCGGTCCGAGGGAGGATCCGCACGCCCGTATGAACAGGATCCTCCCCAAGGATCCTCACTTCATGCGGCAACTCCACCTGCATCTGATCCGTTTGGGACGGGATGTCTGCCGTCCCCGCCGTCCGGAGTGCGGTCGTTGTCCCCTTGCGGATCTATGCCCCTCTGCGGAGTCCATCCTTGCCTCCGGATGAAGAAGGGCGGACAATAGAGCCGTGAAATCGGAAGAGAGGTTGGGTGAGTTTCTCAGGGGGAGAGGTCTTACGATCGCGGTTGCCGAGTCGTGCACCGGCGGACTCCTCGGGAGCCTGATAACCGATGTTCCGGGTTCGTCCGACTACTTCCGCGGCGGGGTCATCGCCTATCAGAACGACATCAAAGAGCGTATATTGGGGGTTCCGCCCCGGGTGCTCGCTGCCGTCGGCGCGGTGAGCGAGGAGACGGCGCGGGCGATGGCGCACGGAGTGCGGGATCTCCTCGAAAGCGACATCGGGGTGGGGATCACCGGGATCGCCGGGCCGGGAGGCGGTACTCCGGAGAAGCCGGTCGGGCTCGTGTACGTCGCGGTCGAAGGCCCCCGCGGCGCGGAGTGTCGGCGGTTTCAATGGGATGGGGCACGGCTGGAGAACAAGGCTCGTTCCGCGAACGCGGCGCTGGAGCTTGTTCTCTTGCTTTTGGAAGAAGACCGGATCTAGAAAGGGACTAAGATCAAAGCCTGTATCTACCTTGAAATACATGGTCTCGTCGACCGTTCGGGTATCGGCATAGCGGCGCGCAACCACGTCCGGGCGCTCAAGACGCAGCGAGTAGAGGTCACGTCTCGTCCAAGCGAGGACTGTGACGTCCTGCACCTCGAGTGGTTCGGTCCGCGGGCGCTCCATCACGCGCGCGCGATGCACAGGAGAAAAAAGGCGGTCGTTTTGAGCGTCCACACCCCCCCCAGCCTGATCCACGGGGCGGTCAGCTTCGGCTCGGCCCTCGCCGCTCCGTATCGACGCTATCTCCGCCGGGCCGCGCGCCATGTGGACATGCTGATCGCCCCGTCCGCGTTCACCGCCGAGGAGATCAAGCCGATTGCAGGGGGAGTGCCGGTTCGGGTGGTATCGAGCGGGGTGGACCTGTCGCGCTTCTACCCCGACCCGGAGAAGCGGCGCGCCTTCCGGGGCGTTTATCGGCTCGATCGGCCGACGGTGATCTCAGTGGGACAGGTGATCCCGCGCAAGGGAGTGGAGGATTTCATCACCGTGGCCGGTCTCCTCCCCCAATTCGACTTCCTGTGGGTCGGCCCGGAAGTGAGCCCGCTTCTGTTCTACAATCCCCAGTTTAACCGCCGCGTCCATCACCCGCCCGCGAACCTGCGCTTCCTCGGGTACATGCCGGAGGTGGAGATGGCCTACAACGGGGCCGACCTCTTCTTCTTCCCATCGTACAATGAGTCCCTCGGGCTCGTGATCCTCGAGGCGGCTGCGGTCGGCCTTCCGCTGGTGGTGCGCGACCTCCCGGTGTACAACGGATGGCTGCCGGAGGGAGAGGCTGTCAGGAGGGGGCGCTCCCCCGAGGAGTTCGCCGAGGCGATCACGGAGCTCCTCTCGGGGGAGCGTTCGATCACGCGGCACCCGTTCGTCGAGGAGCATTCCCTCCCCCGGGTGGGGGCGGAGTTGGTCTCCGCTTACGAAGAGGTGTTGGGATGAACAAGGTATTCGTCGTCGGTTTGGATGGGGTTGGGTTCCCGGTCATCGACCCGTGGATCGAGGAGGGCGCTCTCCCTCACCTGGGGGCGTGCGTGCGCTCCGGGACGAGGGGGGATCTGCGGAGCGTGATCCCTCCCCTCACCGGGCCGGCGTGGGCGAGCTTTCAGACCGGGGTGAATCCCGGGAAACACGGGATCTTCGGATGGACGAAGCGCAAGACCGGTGACTACGGGTATCGGGTGGTGAACTCCGCGGATATCGATGCCCCCACGCTCTGGGAGCTGGCGAGCGAGCAGGGGCGCAAGGTCATAAGCATCGGGCTCCCGGTCAGCTATCCCCCGCGGAGGGTGAACGGGGTGATCGTTCCCGGGATGCTCACCCCGCGGAGCGATCCGGCCCCCACCCATCCCAAGGAGGCGTACGACGAGCTCCGGCGGGCCGCGCCCGGGTTCCGATTCTTCCCGGAGTGCGCCCATCGGTTCACCCTCAAGGCGAAGGTGAACGAGCTGCTGGAGAGCGCCCGCGGCCGCGCCGCCGCCGCCCGCCATTTCATGACCCACCACGACTGGGACCTGTTTATGCTCCACCTCCAGACGACGGACAAGGCACAGCACGATCTCTGGGGACGGGGTAGGGGCGGGATCGATCCGGTCCTGACCGTGTTCAAAGAGGTCGATCGGTTGATCGGTGAGCTTGTGGAGACGGCCCAGGGGATGGGGGCGACGGTGGTCTTCCTCTCCGATCACGGGATGGGACCGGAGGAGTACGCGTTCTCGGTCAACACCTGGCTGTGGCAGGAGGGATACCTCACCCTGAAGAGCGGGATCGGGGGGATGCTGAAGCGCGCGATGTTCCACGCCGGGTTCACCCAGCGGCGCCTCATCTCCCTCGGCTTCGCGGTCTACCCGTTCGCCTACCGGCTCGGGTTCGCCGACTCGTTCGTCGACGTGGTCGGGGACAGCCCGATCGCCCGGACGATCGGAAGCCTCTTCCTCGCGTTCGACGACATCGATTGGCGGAACACCCGCGCCTACTCCCGCGCCGATATCGGCCACATCCGCCTCAACCTGCGGGGGCGCGAACCGCATGGGATCGTCCCCCCCGAGGAGGCCGACGCCCTCATCGACGAGCTCCTGGAGCGGCTCAATTCCGTCGTCAACCCCCATACAGGGGAGCCGCTCCTCGGCGAGGCGCACCGGCGGGAGGAGATCTACCACGGCCCGCACCTGTCCGAGGCGCCGGACATCATGTTCATCCCCAGGGATCTGCGCACGATCGCCACCGGGGCGTCCGGATTCTACTCGAACCGCCTGTTCGACCGCCCGCTCCTGCGCGCCAACCACCGGATGGACGGGATCCTGATCGGGGTGGGGGAACCGTTCCGGGAGGGGACGAGGATCGCCGGCGCCCGGCTCATCGACCTGGCGCCGAACCTGCTCTATCTCCTCGACTGCGAGATCCCGGACTACATGGACGGGCGCGTCTGGGCCGACGCCTACACACCGGACTACGTGAACGCCCATCCCCCGAGGTTCTCCGACCGTCCCCTCGCCGTCGGCGCCCGGGACGGGGCGTTCCCCACCGAGGAGGCGGAGCTCACCCGCCGGCTGAAGGGGCTCGGGTACCTGAGCTAGCGGTGCAGGTTCCCCGCCGCGATGAACGACAGGCCCTGCTCCGTCAGGGCGGTCGCGGTCCGGTTCACCGCCGCGTGCTTGTCGAGGTAGTTCTGTTCCAGGTAGGGCATCAACCCCTTCTCCTCGATCTCCTCCTTGGTCAGGAAGTAGTCGAGGATGTCGGAGGGATGCTCGCGGGTTGCGTCGACCTCCGGCCCGGCCCCCTCGTGCTTCGCCGAGATGTTCCTGACGTGGTCGGCGAGTTCCACCAGCTCCCGCGTCCGATCGTACGGTTGGATGACGATCGACTTGTACGTCTCGGTGATGTGATGCTCGAACCGGACCACCTCCTCGAACCCGAGCGCCTCTCTGATCGGGGAGGTCTTCTCGATCGTGGCGTTGTTCACCGAGTTCGACCAGTTGAACCCGACCAGCGACGTCGTCCCGTCCGGGCGGGCGAACAGCTTCGCCCCGATCAGGGTCCAC
>JAJRTG010000172.1 GCA_024278395.1 Fidelibacterota bacterium
GGGATGCGCCGTCCCGTCCGGCTCGATATCCCAGATGTAGACGTATGCCTGCTTGTTCACGCTGTAGTGGATGGTGATCGGTTCGCCGACGGTGTACGCCCCCTTGTCGACCCAGATCTGCACCTGCAGCTCCTGACTCTCCGGCGGGGTGGGGATGATCCCCTTGGGGGCGACCCCCTGCGCCAGCGCGACCAGCCCGGACAGGGCGATCAGGCCGAGGAGAATCAGGCCCGTTAGTTTCCAGTGTCTGTTCATCGTTTCCTCCTTTTTGATCATCCTAATACCTTCAATATGACGCTCGTCAGATCACCGGGCTCGATCCTCTCCAGCACGAGCGCCGCGTCCTCGGCGAGGATCGGCGGCTCCCGCAGCTGGGACAGGGTCTCAAGCCGGATGCGCACCTGCTCATAGATGAGGTGCCCGTCGAACGGGCTCCCTCCGGATTCCGTATAATCGCATAGGACATCCGCGATCTCGGTCACGATCCGATCGAACCGCTCGATCGGAAGCGACGTCGCCACCGCCTGCCCCTTACCCGAGACGCAGAAGATCCCCTTCGAATAGAGGAGATCCCGAACCCCTTCCAATATCTGCTTCCGCTGCACCAGTCCCAGGATCCTCGTCTCCCCCACCGTCCCGTTCAGGATCACCCCGAGGGGGATGTTGCGGGCGAGGCCCTCCTCCGCCTTGTCGATCAGGAGGTCGACCGGGAGGTCATCCTCCAGCGCGCGGGCGACGACGAGGAGGATCCCCTCCTTGTCGGCCTGAGTCCCCCCGTCCGCCGCGAGCCGGTTCACCAACTGGATCATCCGGTCCGGGGAGAGCCTCCCGAGGGAGAAGCCGATCCCGAACGCCTGGACGATCTCGTCGTGATGGGCGAGCTCGAGCCCGGAGAGGGCGCGGTAGACGTCGCCCGGGGTCGCTCCTCCGAAGGCGGTGCCGGAAGCGAGGATCACCGCCCCGAGCAACAGGGCGACGAGGATGCCGAACCCGCGGTTCATGCTCCCTCCCCGACCCGGCCGACGTAGCGCACGGAGTTGTACTGCCCGAAGCTGCGCACGTAGTCATCGGCGAGCGGATCCTGTCCCCACCAGTGGCCGTCGACCACGAACGCGTACTCGTAGCGCCCGGGGGAGAGGGGGATGCGCGCCGTCCAGATCCCGTCCCCGTCCGGGTCGGATAGCGGGGTGGGGGACCAACCGTTGAAGTTGCCCACCACGGCTACGCTCTTCGCTCCGGGAGCGGGCATTATGAACAGCACCTCGTCCTCACCGGCGGGGGCCGCCGCGACCGGGGTGGAATGCCTCGGCGCTCCGCCCCCCACCGGGGCGATCCTCTCCCCGAGGAACGCCCCGAGGACGAGGAAGATCGCGGCCGTCGCCCCGACAACCGCGAGCTGGGCGATGCGCGCCCCGCGGGTCGGCGCCAGCAGGCGCTTGAGGAGATCCCCGAGGCCGCTGCGGGGGACCCGTCCGGCGAGTTCGGTCACCACCCGGTCCTCCAGGCCCTCCAACCGGAACGCCTCCTGGGAGACCTCCTGCTTGAGGGTGTCCCGCAACAACTGGTCCAGACTATCCTCTCTCATATTCCATCACCCCGTTTCTCTCCATCCGCTCTTTCAACATCACCTTCGCGCGGTGGATCCGCGTCTTCACCGTCCCCTCGGGCAGGGAGAGGACCTCGGCGATCTCCTTGTAAGAAAGCTCGTTGTAGTACCTGAGGACAAGCGGCGCCCGATACCCGTGGGGGAGCTCGTCGAGGGCCGCCTTCACCCGCGCATGCCGCGCCTCCCGCGCCACGACCGCCGCCGGGTCGATCCCGCCCGTCATCTGCTCCGGAGGAGAGACGACCGGATGGTAGCGCCGGTGCCGCAGCCGGTTGCGGCTCAGGTTGGACGCGATCGTGAACAGCCAGGTGGAGAACTTCTTGTCCAACCGGTAGCGCCGCAGGTTCTCGTAGGCGCGGATGAACGTGTCGTGGGTCAGGTCCTCGGCGTCGGCCCGGTTCCGCAGAAACCCCAGGCACAGCCCGAAGACCGCATCCTTGTACCGGAGGACGATCTCCCCCCACGCCTCGGTGTCTCCCGCAAGTGAAGCTCTCAACAGATCCACCTCGTTTAAGTTGTGATACACGCCGTCCTTCTCCTCCTTGCTCCTAATATACACCAAAACCGGCCCGTAAGTTTCGTTCCGACATCCGTCACCTTCCCCTGTGACGAAGCCCCCACCCTGCTTACCCCCCGGTCCCTGGGAGGAGCCCGGCGGGTAAGGGTAGACTCTGGGCGCGCGGTATCGACATGACTTTTGGTAAAGACGAAAAGCGCGCTTATGCGAAGGAGGTTCTAGATGCCTGCAACGGGAAACAAGAAAGGGAAGTACCTGCTTATCGCCGTTTTGGTCGTTGCGGTCCTCGCCGGGTTATCCGCCTGCCGCGGCTTCTTCGGCCAGGCGCCGATCGCCCTGCTCGTCATCCAACCGACGGATGACCACGAGGTTCCGGTGACGATCACGTTCGATATCTCAGGGTCTAACGACCCGGACGGGACGATCGCGAGCTATAAGCTCGACTTCGGGGACGGATCGACGGCGGCCACCGGGACGGACGTGGCGACGGCGAACGCGATCACCCACGAGTACACCGTCGCCGGGACGTACACCGTGACCCTGACGGTGACGGACAACGACGGGCGGATCGGGATGGACACCGGGACGGTGGTGATCGGCCCGGCGATGATCACATTCGCCACCAACCGCGACGGGGACTACGACATATGGCGGATGAAGGCGGACGGGAGCGGGCAGGCGGCGGTCCTCAACACGGCCGACGACGAGCTGTTCCCCGATCTCCTCCGCGGAACGCGGGACAAGATCGCCTACGCCGCTGAGGACGGAACCGTCTGGAACATCTGGAAGATGACGGTCGAGGGGCTGAGCAACACCCAGCTCACCACCCAGACCGCCTCGAACCAGATCGAGCCGAGCTGGTCGTACAACGGAGCGAAGATCGCCTACGCGTCGAACGCCGCGCAGACCCCGTCCTCCACCACTTGGGAGATCTGGACGATGAACGCCGACGGGACGGGGCAGGCGAAGCTGACGAGCCAGAACCCGTCCTGGGCGATCGCCCCGGCCTACTCGCCGGTGAACAACGACATCGTCTTCGTCTCGGACAAGAACGCGAGCGGCGGGAGCTCGATCTGGAAGTGGGACAGCACCACGAGCACCGCGACCGAGATCTACGACTCGACCGGCCGTGACGGGGACGCCTCCCCGGCCGGGTTCCCCGCCGCCCTCGGGACCGCGCTCAACCTGCCCGCGGGGGCCGGGATCTCCAAGCCCGCCTGGTCTCCGGACGGGACGAAGATCGCGTTCTCGACCGATCAGGGCGGGAACATCGACATCTACGTGATGGACGCCGACGGAACGAACGCCGAGACGCTGGAGGCGTACGTGAACAGCCTGCTCCCCAGCCCGGTGACCGCCGGCACGATCACCTCGACCGACGATGAGTTCTGTCCGTACTGGCTCGAGGACGGCTCCGGGCTCGCCTTCGTGAAGAAGACGGGCACAAGCTACGACCTGTACGTGGTCTCGTTCACCGACGGCTCGGTGACCAAGCTGACGACGACCGGAGACAACCTCACACCAGCAGCAAGAAGGTAGAACCGGACGCCGGGGCGGGGAATCCCCCCGCCCCGCGCGGCCTACCCTTTGCGGAGCTTAAGCAGGATCGACAAGGCGACAAGACCGAAGCAGGCATAGAGCGGCCACTCCCCGAGTACGTTGTACGGGGAGCGGCCGCTTTCCCGGTGGACCTCCACCCGGGAGACCCCCTCCCCCATCTCCTGGAGTGCGATCCGCCCGCGCGGGTCGACCATCCCGGAGATCCCGCCGTTCGCCGCCTGGATCAGCCAGCGGCGGTTCTCCACCGCGCGGAAGACCGCGAAGGCGAAGTGGACGGGGAGCTCCGAGCTCCTCCCGAACCAGGCGTCGTTCGTCACCGTCACGAGGAGCTCCGCCCCGTTGGAGACGAGCTTCCGCGCCGGAGCGGGGAAGGTCGACTCGAAGCAGATCGGGGTCCCGATCCACCCGATCGGGGAGAAGCCCTCCCCCCGGGAGAGGTCCACCGGGAGGAAGGACGCGGCCAGCCGGCCGAGCCCGATCCACTCAAGGAACCGCCTTCCCGGGATGTACTCCCCGAACGGGACCGGATGGACCATGTCGTATACCCCGGAGACCTCCCCGTCCGGGGAGATCAGCCCGACGCTGTTGTAGATCCTCCCCTCCCGCAGATCCCCGGTCCCGAGGAGGACCGAACACCCTCCCCTCTCCGCCAGGGAGGAGAACCGCTCGAGCAGGCCCTTCTCCTGCAGGATGTACGCGGGGAGGATCGACTCGGGGTAGACGATGAGGTCCGGGTGAAGCGCGGCCGCTTCCTGTCCGAGGGAGACGTACTTCGAAAGGAGGGGAAGGAGGTTGCGGGCGTCGAGCTTCACCTCCTGGGGGACGGTGGAGGAGATGACCGCGACCCTGACCGGGGCCCCTCCCGTCGGGACGGGGAGGAGGAGCCCGGCGGCCATGATCCCGACCATCCCCGCCGCCGCCCCGAGGTACGTGGCGTTCCTCCGGCGAAGCCAGAGGTAGACCGCACCGTTGACGAAGACGACCGCTGCGGTGATCCCCCACGGCCCGACCACGCTCGCCCATTGGATGAGGGGCGGGACCCGATACAGCCCCAGGTAGAGGTCGGAGAAGCTCGTCCCGAGCGGGCCGTGCGCCCGCAGGACCTCAAGCCCGGCGTAGAGCAGGGGCCCGAACAGGAGCATCGTCCATCCCTCCCCGAACCGGCGGCGGGCAAGGTCCACCCCCCACCCGAACGCCCCGAGGTAGAGGGCGAGGTAGGCGACGAGGAGGAGCACCCCGGGAAGGGCGAGCGGGCTGAACCGGGTGAGGGTGAGGCCCCAGCGGAAGTCGAGCCCGAAGAAGACTATCCCGGTCAGATAGCCGGCGAGGAAGCTTCTCCTCCCGTCCAGCCCGAAGAGAAGGGGCACGAGGCCGACGAACACCCCCGGACCGAAGGGGAAACCGGGCATGGAGAGCGCAAGCCCGATCCCGGAGGCGATGGTGAGGAGCTCTTTTCTTTTTCCCTTTCCGAACATATACTTCTCATCATACAGATCGAGGGGGGAAAATCATGCATCCGATTCTGGTGAGGCTCGGGCCGCTGACGATCCGCTACTACGGGCTGATGTACGTGATCGCGATCAGCCTCGGCTTCTACCTCCTCGTGAGGGAGGTGCGCCGCAAGGGGATCACCAAGGGCGACGCCCCCCTCACCATTGACGACCTCATCGATCTCCTCCTGTGGACGGTCCCGATGGCGATCATCGGGGCGCGGATCTACTACGTCGCGTTCCAGTGGGACTATTACTCCCGCCATCTGGCCGACGTCGTGAAGATCTGGCAGGGCGGGCTGGCGATCCACGGCGGGGTGATCGCCGGGGCGGCCACCGTCTACCTCTTCTGCCGGATCAAGCGGATCAGGTTCTGGGCGTTGACCGACGCCCTCGTCCCGAGCCTCATCCTCGGCCAGGCGATCGGGAGGATCGGGAACCTGATGAACGGGGACGCCTACGGGCTCCCGACGAGCCTTCCCTGGGGGATCCATTTCCCGCCCGATTCCCCGGCCGGGATGGCCTACCCCGGCCAGGCGACGCACCCGTCGATGATCTACGAGATGATCCTGAACCTGATGATCTTCGCCTACCTGTGGGGGATACGGAAGAAGGGGTACAGGGACGGATTCTCGACCGCGATGTACTTCATCCTCTACTCGATCGCCCGGGCGATCGTGAGCTTCACCCGCGGGGACAGCCTGTGGCTCGGGCCGATCCGGGCGGCGCATGTGATAAGCGCGGTCTTCATCCTCGGGTTCGGGGCGTTCATCATCAAGCGCCGCTTGTACGAAAGGGTCAAGCCCGAAACTCATCCCCGAGATAGAACCGCCGCGCCAGCGGATCGGTGACGATCTCATCCGGCGTGCCCGCGGTGATCACCCTCCCCTCGTAGATGAGGTAGGCGTAGTCGGTGATCGAAAGGGTGTCGCGCACGTTGTGGTCGGTGATCACAAGCCCGATCCCCCTATCCCGCAGCCCCCGGATCTGCCCCTTGAGATCGGCGACCGAGATCGGATCGATCCCGGAGAACGGCTCGTCGAGGAGGATGTACGTCGGGGAGAGGGCGAGGGCACGCGCGATCTCGAGCCGGCGCCGCTCCCCCGAGGACAGGCTCCCCGCCCGCTGGCGCCGGAGCTTTCTCAGGTTGAACTCATCGAGCAGGGCCTCGCGGACCCGCTTGCGCACCCCCGGTGCGGCCGCGATCTCGAGGACGAGGTCGAGGTTCTCCTGCACGCTCGCCCGGGTGAAGACCGACGGCTCCTGGGGGAGGTATCCGATCCCGAGGCGCGCCCGCCGGTAGAACGGGAGGCGGGAGATCACGCGCCCGTCCAGGATGACGTCCCCTGCGTCGGCGGCGAGGAACCCGATGATCATGTAGAAGCTCGTCGTCTTCCCCGCCCCGTTCGGCCCGAGGAGCCCGATCACCCGCCCCTGGTCGACGGAGAGGGAGAGGGAGTCGACGACCCTCCTTCCGGAGAAGCTCTTGCAGAGCCCCTTCGCCTCAAGCACCGCCCTTCACCTCCCCGAAGAAATCGAACCTCAGTGACAGGTGCACCCCGCCGGAGGCGGTGACCCCGTCATCGCTCACCCGGACCTCGTCCGCCGTGAGCGTACCGTTCCCGATCTCCCCCTCCACCCCCCCGGAGAGGAGGACCGTCCCGGAGTCGTACTCCGCGGTCCTGCACCGGTAGGTCTCCCCGGATGAGGTGATCCGAACGTCCCCCGACAGGGTTATCCGCCCGGAATTGTACTCCGCGGCGTCCCCGACGGCGCTTATCCGCTCGGGATCGGTCAGCTCGGCCCGCACCCCGCCCTCCAGAGAGAGCCCTCCGGATCCCGGATCGTAGGAGAACCCCTCCGCCTCGATCCTCCCGGCGGAGGAGACGATCTCCACCCTCCCCCCGAAGAGGGCGCCGGTATCCCTGGTCCACGCGATCTCATCGGTGATCAACCGGTCTTCCCCGTTCAAGAGCGTCGTCACCCCGCCGGTGAGCCTCGCCCGGTCTCCGTCGAAGGACAGGACAGGGGCGGATGCGGTGAGCCGGGCCTCCCCGGACTCGTAGAGGGTCAGGGTCACGTCCCTGAGCTCACCTTTATCCCGCTCCATCCTCCCCTCCTTCGCCTCCACCCGCCAGCTCCGGTTCCCGTCGGCATCGTACCCAAAGAGGGCCACGCCGGTCATGGTGTCCTCGGCGGGCGGCGGGGCGGGGCGGGGACGGAAGAGGAGATACCCCCCCGCCGCGAGGCCCAGGATCAGGAAGACGAGGACGAATCCCTTCGCCTTAGACATGCCGCGACAAAGCCGGAGAAGAGGGGATGGGGGGAGAGGAAGCGGGAGGTGAACTCGGGATGGAACTGCACCCCGACGTACCACGGATGATCGGGCAGCTCGATGATCTCGACCAGCCGCCCGTCCGGGGAGGTCCCGGAGACGCACATCCCGGCCCCCTCGAACGCCTCCCGGTAGTCCGGGTTGAACTCGTAGCGGTGGCGGTGACGCTCGCTGATCCTTTCCACCTTGTAGCAGTCGTGCGCCCTGGTCCCTTCCTTCAGGACCGTCTCGTACGCCCCAAGCCGCATCGTCCCGCCCTTGTCCTTTATCCCGGTCTGGTCGGGGAGGAGGTCGATCACCGGGTCCGGGGTGCCGGGATCGAACTCCGAGCTGTTCGCCCGGGGAAGGCCGAGGCGGGCCCGGGCGAACTCGATCACCGCGCACTGAAGCCCGAGGCAGATCCCGAAGAACGGGATCTTGTTCTCCCGCACATAGGAGATCGCCTCCACCTTCCCCTCGATCCCCCGGTCGCCGAACCCCCCCGGGACGAGGAGCCCGTCGATGTCCTCAAGGTGGGCGGCCGGGCCGTCCCGTGCCACGTCTTCGGCCGGGATCCACCGCATCTCGACCCTTGTTTCATGGGCGATCCCGGCGTGGACGAGCGCCTCGCGGATGCTCATGTATGAGTCCTCGAGCTCCACGTACTTGCCCACGATCCCGATCCGCACCTCCCTCTTCGGGTGCCGCAGCCGGGAGAGCCGCTCCTCCCA
>JAJRTG010000173.1 GCA_024278395.1 Fidelibacterota bacterium
AAGGCCGAAGATGAACGGGAGTTCGAACCCGCCGAACGTCCTCCCCTCCCACGGGCTCGGCGCCGGCCCGGAGATGAGGGCCGAGGTGTACGCCCCAAGGGCGTAGAATCCGGCGATCCCGATGTTGAACAGGCCGGTGTATCCCCATTGGATGTTAAGCCCCAGGGAAAGGACCCCGTAGGTCCCGGCTGTAACCGCAAAAAAGACGATGTAGTTCAGAATACCAACGAAATGCTCCATCAGTCACTCCTTCCAAGGATCCCGGTCGGCCGCACGAGGAGCATCAGGATCATGATCACGAACGCCACCGCCGGCTTATATCCGGTGGAGATGAACGCGGTCGACACCTCCTCCGAGATC
This sequence comes from Fidelibacterota bacterium, assembly GCA_024278395.1. Classification (GTDB taxonomy): domain Bacteria; phylum Bipolaricaulota; class Bipolaricaulia; order UBA7950; family UBA9294; genus S016-54. The sequence goes on from JAJRTG010000173.1 coordinate 361, forward strand.
CCGATGATCAGCCCGCCGAGGATCGCGCCGTACGGGTTCCCGATTCCGCCCAAGATCACCCCGGCGAAGATAGAGAGGAGCATCTGCCAGCCGAGCTCCGGAGTGATGAACTTGTTCTCTATCCCTGAGAGGATCCCGGCCACTGCGGCGAGCCCCCCGCCGATCACCCACGTCCAGATGATCACCCGGTCGGTGTTTATCCCGGTCACGCGGGCGAGAGCCGTGTTGTCGGCCATCGCCCGCATCGCCTTGCCCATCTTCGTGTAGCGCAAAAAGACGTGAACCAGGGTCACCAGAATGATCGCGACCAGGATGATGAACACCTGATCCGACTTGATGCGGGCGGCGATCCCGGGGATCGGAATCGCCAACTGGATCCGTTCGATGTAGTAGTGCGGTTGTGGTCCCCATACGAACTGAAGGATGTTGCGCAGCCCGAGCGCCAGCCCGATGGACGACATCATGAGGATGATCGGCCCGGAGTTGCGCAACCTGCGGAACAGGACCCGATCGATCAGGATCATCGCCACGGCGGTGAGCCCGGCCGCGAGGACGAGCGCCAGGGTGAATCCCAGCCCAAACGAGAGCGGGCCGAACGGAGTGTTCGGAATCCCGATCGCGGTGAACAGACCGAGCAACCCCAAGGCGATGTACGCCCCGAGGGCCATGATATCGCCGTGAGCGAAGTTGGAGAACCCGAGGATGCTGTAGATGAGGGACACCCCGATCCCGCCCAAGGAAAGGATGCTCCCCGAGATTATGCCGTAGATCAAGAGTTGTGGAATTCTAGCAAGCGTTGACATATCACTCCTATCCGCCGAGATAGAGCTTGCCTATCTCTTCATTCGCCAACAGATTCTGTCCTGTGTCCTCGTACCGGTTCCGCCCGGCAGCGAGGACGTAGCCGCGGGTGGAGAGCTTGAGCGATTCCTTGGCGTTCTGCTCGACGATGAGAACGGCGACGCCGGTCTCGTTGATCGCGGTGATCCGCTCGAAGATCTCCGTCGCCAACTTCGGGGCGAGGGCCGCCGAGGGTTCGTCGAGCAGGATGAGCTTCGGATCGAGCATCAGGGCACGGCCCATCGCCACCATCTGCCGCTCCCCCCCGCTCATCTTCCCCACCCGCTGGTGCCTGCGCTTCTTCAAGACCGGGAACAGGGAATAGACCTCGTCCATCCTGTCGGAGAAATCGTCCGTCCGGATGAACGCCCCCATCTCCAGGTTCTCCTGCACGGTAAGGGAGGGGAAGACGTTCTCCACCTGAGGGACGTAGGCCATCCCCAGCCGCACGATGCGGTCGGGGGAAAGCCCGGTGATATCCCGCCCGGCGAACCTGATCTCCCCGCCGGTCGGAGTGAGGAGCCCGAAGATCGTCTTCATCAGGGTCGACTTCCCAGCGCCGTTTGGGCCGATGATCGTCACGATCTCATGGGTGTCGACTTCGATCGAGACGTCATGGAGGACCTCCATGTCCCCATAGCCGCTCGTCACTCCGTCAACCTTCAACAACGGCATACTGCCCCCCCAGATAGGCCTCGAGAACCTGATCGTTGTGCTGCACCTCGTCCGGCTCCCCTTCCACCAGTTTGCGCCCCTCGCTCATCACGATGATCGGGCTGCACAGCCGCATCACGAAGTCCATGTCGTGCTCGATGAGGAGGAAGGTCGTCTCGCGCTCCTTACACAGCCGTTCGATGGCCGAAGCGAGGGACTTGAGCAGGGTTCTGTTCACCCCTGCGCCGGGCTCGTCGAGCAGCACCAGCTTCGGATCGCTCATCATCGTCTTCCCCAGCTCCAGCAGCTTCTTCTGGCCGCCGGAAAGGGTCCCGGCCGAAGCAGAAGCCAACTCCTCAAGCCCGAGGAACTCAAGCACCTCCAGAGCTTTATCCCTGATCGTCCGCTCCTGCCGCGCCACCCGGCCGGGGCGGAAGAACGGATAGAGCAGGTGCTCTCCGATCTGACCCCACGGGACAAGCATCAGGTTCTCCAAGACCGTCATCTCCTTGAATTCACGCGGAATCTGGAACGTCCGTGCGATCCCCTTGCGAAAGACCAGGTAAGGAGGAAGGCCCGTTATGTCTTCATCCTGGAACTTGACGTTCCCCTTGTCCGGGCGCAGGAACCCGGTGAGGAGATTGAACACCGTCGTCTTTCCCGCCCCGTTCGGCCCGATCAATCCGGTGATAGTCCCGCCGCGGACGGTGAACGAACAATCGTCCACCGCCCGCAGGCCACCAAACCACTTCGAGAGGTTTTCAACTTTCAGCATCTTCCCACCCCACAAAATAAAAAACCGCAAGCCTTTCGGCTTTCGGTTTCACCGGGTCGAGTAAACACCAACTCGGTGTATTACTCGGCCCAAATCGTCATAAAGCAGTTAAACAGATTACCCGTAAAAGATCGTCTCACCTCCAAGCTAAGAATCGATGCCATTCCCATCCTCCTGTATGGCAAGCATCCTAGCAGAGCCACGCGCACTTGTCAAGCCCCGCATTGTCCCCTAAGAAACGAGGGGGTGGCGAGGCTGCGGTGCAGGTCCCTCAGATCTTCGCTGGCCGGGAGAGATAGAGCGGATCTCCGGAACCGAATAAGCCGCTCGCTCCGGCCTGCGCAAAGCACAAACCATGAAAGAACCAACGAAGATCGCATCGGAAACGCTCGTTGCGCAGGAGGTGAAGAAAGCGACGACGATGAGGAATGCCCGAGCATCGCCAGAGCGAGTAAAGACGAGGCCTCACGTTTCAAGAGGACCGCGGCATACGCAGGATCAAAGATTGAGCTCACGATCGACCACTTCGCCGTACATCCTTCTTACTTACCCAAACAGCCGAAGGATGATTCCGCCCCCAAGGAGCAATGCAGTCAGGTATAAACCGATAACAGTCACGCCGAAGAGCAATCCGATGATAGTAAGTAGTCCATCGTTCTCAACAAGCCCCAGGCCGATCAGAAGAATGGTAAGTCCGGGCAGGGTGTTTGTGCCGGGGACGGGGATCATCATCAGAGTCCCCATCACCAGGACGAACAGGCCGATCAGCCCGCGGAAGATGACGGAACTGTTGAGCGACCTGACGCGTGGTTTGAGAAACCGCTCGATCCTGCGCAGCAACTGGATCCCCTTGTCGGCCAGGAGCGGAACGACAAGCCGAGGAACCGCTCGCTTACAGAGCCGCTCGGGAAGCCAGGGAACGGCTCGCCCCCATATCAACTGTAGCCCCAACAATGCGATCAGCAGTCCGAACGGGATGGAGTAACCAACAGCGGGGATCGGCAATGCCGACGGAAGGGATATAAGAACGAGCAGGATCCCAAACCCACGTTCGGAAAGAGCGCCGACGAGCTCCCCGATGGTCGGCTCCTCCCGCACATCGTTGAGCAATCCAGCCAACTTCCCCGACAAGCGCCTTTCTTCCAACTCCATCCCCCTGGTGGCCGACAGGCTCCTCTTTAAGTAACTCCAGCTTAACCTTTGCAGCAGCCGACCGGCAACCCGTTTTGGGCAAAGCTTCTATGGCCCCGATCGACTCAAGCAGACTTCGGTTGAACCAGTTCCCCAGTCGGATCAAGTCATGATTGCTGCGGTCCTAAGGCATCAGTCTGGGCCCCGCACGGCTCGCCGCTTGCCCATCCTCCGCCGGAATGGCAAAATACCGTTTGATAGAACGTATGCCGGGATCTTCATCGATCGATGAAGCGCGGAAAGGAGAAGGGGTCTGGATGATAAGAGAGCCGCGGATCGCCTTATGGGATCTGCTCATGTGCCTGGCGAACGCTACGGACCTGGTCAGCCCGGCTGTAGCCGATCACCACAAGCGGGTAGCATATATCGCCTACAGCATAGGTGCGGAGCTCGGTCTGCCGAATGAAGAACGGGACCGGTTGGCCGTAGCGGGGGCCGTGCACGACATGGGCGCCCTTTCCGTGAAAGAGAGGCTCGATCTGCTGAAGTTCGAGATCGAAACACCACATCGGCATGCTGAACAAGGCTATCTGTTCCTCAGCGTCTTCGAACCTCTCGCCGATGCAGCTTCTCTGGTGCGCTTTCATCATGTCCCATGGAATAAAGGGAACGGGACTGAATTCGCCGGAAAATCGGTGCCGATCGGCAGTCACATCCTGCACCTGGCCGATCGCGTTGCCGTCCTCATCGATAAGCGACGGGAGATACTCGGGCAGGTTAATGCGATTCGCGAGAAGATAACGGCCCGTTCCGGGACCATGTTTATGCCCAAGCTGGTCGACGCCTTCATGGATCTGGCGACAAAGGAGTTCTTCTGGCTCGATGTCGTCTCACAATCGACGCCCTCGGTCCTGAAGGACAGGGCGGGCCCGGCCGTCATCGAGCTGCACTGGGACGGCCTCCTGGACCTGACCAGGATGTTCTCCCACATCATCGACTTCAGAAGCCGCTTCACCACGACCCACTCCGCCGGGGTGGCGGCCAGTGCCGAGGCGCTGGCGAAGCTGGCCGGTTTCTCGGCGCGTGAGTGCAAGATGATGAAGGTGGCTGGATACCTACACGACTTAGGCAAGCTCGCGGTGCCGACGGAGATCCTGGAGAAGTCGTCAACTCTGACGGAAGAGGAATTCAACGTCATCCGGGCCCACACCTTCTACACCTACCGCGTGCTGGAGCCCATCGCCGATCTCGAGCTGATCAACACGTGGGCTTCATTTCATCATGAGCGCCTGGACGGAAACGGCTACCCCTTCCATCTTACCGATCATGACCTGTCGCTCGGATCGCGTATCATGGCGGTTGCGGACGTGTTCACCGCTGTTACAGAGGACCGCCCTTACAGGAAGGGCATGACCGGTGATAAAGCACTCCACGTTCTCCAACAGATGGCGAAGGCCTCCGCATTGGATGCTGGTATCGTATCCCTGCTGCAACGAAACTTCGATGAGGTCAACTCCATCCGTGCCGCCGCACAAGCTGCTTCGGTCGAGGAATATCAGTGGTCTTCAGTCTCCCAGATGTTTTAGGGGCTGCGGTAGGTAGGGCGAGCCCGGCTATGCAAGCCGCTCCAGCGCCTCCTTGAACGCGGCGAACGCCTCTTCGCTGAAGCACACGATCTGCACCAGCTTAAGCGGTGATCCGGCGCGGAGGTGTTCCGAGATCGCCCTCACCGCGACCTCCGCCGCCTTGGGAAGCGGATACCCGTACACGCCGGTGCTGATCGCCGGGAAGGATATGCTCGCCAACCCAAGTTCCTCCCCAAGGCGGAGCGATTCCTGATACGCGCTTGCCAAGATCGGAGCCGATTCCGTATCGTTTCGATAGACCGGCCCGACGGTGTGGATCACGTACCGGGCCGGGAGGTCGCCGGCGTGCGTCCACATCGCCCTTCCCGGCGGGAGCTTTCCGTGCTTACGAACGTACTCGCGGCATTCTTCGTCGATCACCGGTCCGGCGGCGCGGTGGATCGCCCCATCCACTCCGCCCCCGCCGCGCAGACCGGGGTTCGCTGCGTTCACGATCGCGTCTGTGTCCTGCTCGGTGATATCACCCCTAAGGACGACAAGATCGGTCCCTCCGATCCTGCGTCTGACCGGCTCAGGCATCCTCGCCACCGTTCCCTTTATACAGGTTCGCCGCCTTCTCCGCGGAGGTGACGATCCCGCGGATCATCGCCGAGCTGAAGCCGTGGTGCTCCATCTCGTTCAGCCCCTCGATCGTTATCCCCTGCGGGGTGGTCACCTCGTCGATCTTCATCTCCGGGTGCATCCCTCCGGAGAGGAGGAGCTCCGCCGCCCCCTTCGCGGTCTGGGCGGCCAACCGGATCGCCTCACCGGCGTGGAATCCCACCTGTACGCCCCCCTGGGAGGCGGCCCGGATCGCCCGGAGGAAGAAGGCAATCCCGCAGGCGCAGAGCGCAGTCGCCGGGGTCATCTGTTCCTCGGCGATGAACACCGTCTCCCCGAGCCCATCGAAGAGGTCCTTCACCTTCGCCGCCGCAGCCGCCGGTACCTCCGGAGCACTGGAAAGGCAGGTCATCGACTCCCGCACCGAGACGGCGATGTTCGGCATCGCCCGGATGATCGGGACCGGTTTATCCAGCCTCGCCTTTATCTGCGCGATCGAGGCGTTGGAGACGGTGGAGACGAGGATCTGCCCATCGGAGATGACCGGCCCGATCTCGCGGAGGACCTCGTTGAGCTGCCCGGGACGCACCGTGACGAATACGACATCCGCTTCACGTACCGCCTTCACATTGTCCCGCTCGACCCGGAACCCCTCCTCCCTCATCCAGTCCAAGAGGTGGATCGAGCGACGGGTGATCGTTATCTGCTCAGGAGTGAGCTTGCCCGAAGCCACGAGCCCTTTGGCGATCGCCGTCCCAAGGTTTCCTCCACCGATGATCGTGATCCGATCTACGTTCTCCATGATATCCCTCCTAGTCATTCAAAATAAAGAATGTACCGGCTTCCCTGGCTGCAAGCAAGGTGTGCATCCCACGGGCTGCTGCTCGGTCCCTTTGCGGATACAATCAAAGTGCTATGAAAGGCGCGCAGGGAACGGCAGTGACGGTGGGGACGTTCGACGGGGTGCACCTCGGCCATCAGGCGATCCTGCGCGAAGTGCAGCGGATCGCCCGGAACGAGGGCCTCGAGGCGACCGCCTACACGTTCCCATTCCCTCCCCGGATCGGGAACCCCGGTCCGCATCTTATCCTGACGCAGGTCATGAAATCAGCGCTCCTCCGCCGGTACGTCGCCCGCGTGGTCCCTGGGGAGTTCCCACGAGTGCGCGATCTATCCCCGCAGGAGTTCGTAAAGCACGTCCTGCTCGATGAGCTGGGGGCGCGCGTCGTCGTCGTGGGGGAGAACTTCCGGTTCGGACAAAAGAGAGCGGGTGACCCAAACTCGCTCAAGGAGCTGGGAGCGGCGCACGGGTTATCGGTCACCGTCGTCCCTTCAGTGATCGTCGACGGGGCTCCGGTGAGCAGTACCCGCATCCGAACCCTCATCCGGGAGGGGAGGGTGGAGACGGCGGCACGGCTCCTCGGGCGACCGCCGGTCATCAGCGGCCGGGGCGTCCCCGGAGACCGAATCGGGCGCAAGATCGGCTATCCGACCGCCAATCTGGCTTTGCCCTCCGACCTCATCCGTCCAGGAACCGGGATCTACCTCAGCTATGCGTTCTGGAACGGAGGAGAGGGAGCCGGGCTCCTCTACATCGGTCACCGCCCGACCCTCTCCGGGGCAGAGATGCGGTTCGAGCTCCATCTCCTATCCCCGCCATCCACCGATCTCACCGACGAAACGCTGGAGGTGCATCTCCTCTCCCGGCTGCGCGACGATCGGGCGTTCCCCTCCCTCTCCGCATTGAAGGATCAGATCACCGACGACATCGCAACGGCGCACAAGCTCCTCTCTTCCCGCCCGCGCCCGACACCGATACTCTTCCGCGCTTGATCCGCTTCCTCCGTTCCGCTACCCTCCCGTTGAAGTTGGAATACAAGCCTTGAGGAGGTATGCATCGTGCGATCGCGAATAGTTGCAGTGATCCTGTTTGCAATTACGGTTTTTGTTTGCTTTAGCCTCTACGGGCAGAACGATCTGTCGGACTTCCCCGTCGGGACGACCGAGATGGCCTACCGGATCCAGACGGACGAGCTCACCGACCCGCAGACCCTCACCCTCACCGTGACCGGGCTTCCGGACGGACGCTACCGGATCCGGATGACCGCCGAGTCGACCGGAACTCCGGATCAGTTGAGCCTGTTCGGCTTTCTGTTCGGGATGACCACCGTCCGCTCCGGAGGTACCGACATCGACTTCGGCCCGATCTCCGCCCTGCTCTCCCACCGGACCGACCTGGCGGCCGGGGAGGATTACATCCTGCCGGGCGGCGGGACGTTCCACGCGGAGAAGAGCGAGGATATCGCCGGAATCCCCTGTCTGATCGGGACGTACATCGACCCCGACCATCCGGACACTCGCACCACCCTCGCCTTCTCGCTCGAAAAGCCGGTCTTCATCTCCCCGATCATCAAGGTGGAGGAAAAGAAGGGCGGGGAATGGACGACCACCTTCCTCCTCGAGCTCACCTCATACACCTCCCCGGAGGGATGATGGAGGAGATCCTGCGCCTGGAAGGGGTCACCCGCGATTACCCGCTCGGGAAGACGGTCGTTCACGCCCTCCGCGGGATCGACCTTGAGGTGCACAAGGGGGAGGTCCTTGCGGTGATGGGGCCGTCCGGCTCCGGAAAATCCACCCTGCTCCACATCCTGGGGGCGCTCGACACGCCGGACGACGGGCGGGCGCTGATCGACGGAACGGACCTGAAAAGCCTCTCCGAGCGTCAGCTCACTCAGCTGCGGGGGACCAGGATCGGGTTCGTATTTCAGACGTTCAACCTCATTCCCACCATCTCCGCCCAGATGAACGTCGAGCTTCCCATGATCTTTCAGGGGATCCCGAAACAGGTGCGGGCGAAACGGGCACGTGAGTTGCTCGGGCGCGTGGGTCTGGGGGACCGGGCGGCGCATCGTCCCAACGAGCTGTCCGGGGGGGAACGGCAACGGGTGGCGATCGCCCGCGCCCTGGCGAACGACCCGGAGATCATCCTCGCCGACGAACCGACGGGGAATCTCGATTCCGAGAGTGGAGGCGCGATCCTGGAGCTCCTGAGGAGGCTCAGCCGCGAGGACGGAAAGACGGTGATCATCGTCACCCACGACCCGGAGGCGGCGGCGATCGCCGATCGGATCGTCCGTCTAAAGGACGGTCGGGTGATCGAGGAGAAGGAGGGTCCAGGTGTTTAAGGATTTCTTCCTGCTTTCAGCGCGGGGGATCATGCACCGCAAGCTGCGCAGCTGGCTCACGGTGATCGGGGTGTTCATCGGGATCACCGCCGTCGTCGCCCTCATCTCGATCGGGCTCGGGCTTGAGCGGAGCATCACCCAGCAGGTGGAGAAGGTGTTCGGGTACAACTCGTTCCTCGTCGTAGGGAAGAACGCATTTCAGTCCCGCCACGGAACCACGGAGGCGGTGAACGTCGACTTAGATGTGATAAGGCGGGTTTCAGGCGTTACCGCGGTGGCGGCGATCCGCTCCGAAACGGGATTTGTCAAGGGCCCGGCTTCCGGAGGGAAGTCGGTGCAGGGGTTCCTCCCGGTGATGGGCCTCTCACCCATTATGATGACCGATTTCAAATCGTTCCTGGGCGATGTGTCGTTTGAGCCGGGCGGGCGGTTCTTCTCCACCGGAGAGCGCGACGTCGTCATCCTCGGGAACAAGGCGGCGGCACAGCTGCACGCCCAGCTCGACGCGACGATAAAGATCGAGAACCATCCGTTCAAGGTGATCGGGATCTTCGCCCCGTCGCGCGCCAGCGAGGGGTTCAGCTTCGGGTTGGGGAAGAGCGGTAACGCGGACATGCTGTTCATACCATTTGCACAGATGGGCGATCTGTTCGGAAAGAGCAACAAGATCCTCGCCGCTCTGGTCAGGACGGCCCCCGGGACGGACGTGGACGAGGTCGCCTCCCGGGTGGAGAAAGCCCTCAAGGCGGCCGGAGACGAGGAGATCACCACCGTCACCTACTCCGACATCAACCGCCAGATCAGCACGGTGATGGGCTCCGTAAGCGGGTTCCTCGCCGGGATCGCCGGGATCTCCCTCCTCGTCGGCGGGGTGGGGGTGATGAACACGATGTACACCGCCGTCCTCGAGCGGACACGGGAGATCGGGGTGATGAAGGCGATCGGAGCGCGCCGCGGGCAGATCCTTCTGATCTTTCTGATCGAATCCGGATTGATGGGCCTCGTCGGAGGGATCGTCGGGGTTATCCTGGGTCTCGGATTGAGCAGCGTCGCGGCGGCGGTGATCCGCGGATACTTCAACGTGGAGATACACGCAGTGGCGAGCCCGGTCTTGATCATCGGGACACTTCTCTTCTCGTTCTTCCTCGGTTCGTTCGCCGGTTGGATGCCCGCACGGCGCGCGGCGAAGCTCCCGGTGATCGAGGCACTGCGCTACGAGTGATCAGTCGTGAAACCGAGAGAGCAGGCTCGCCCCGAGGAGCCCGGAGAGCCCCCCCATGAGGAGGCCGAGGAGCAGGCTCAGGAGGCTCGCAGTTAGGACCCTGCTCCCATCGAGCAGCCCCGCCGCAGCGGTGAGGACCGCCCCCGACAGCGCGGAGGCGTGGATCACGTAGAGAACGACTATCAGGACAATGCTCGCCAGAAGTCCGGAGACGACCCCAAGCCCGATCACCGGCCCTTGGAGAGCACGCTCCGGGGTCCCGGACAGGAGAAGGAGCCTGATCTCCGGGGAAAAACCGCGCAAGAGCTCTCCGAACGCGATTCTGGCGATGAGCAGGATGGAAAGGCCGCTCACCAGAAGCCCGATAAGAAGTCCGATCCGCACTGCCGGCGGGAGCTGAATATCCCCGGAGAAGGTCCTGGCGGGAATCGCTACCTCCACTATCCCATCCATCTTCTCGAGGTCCCCCGCCAGGGCATCGATCTTCCGCTGATCAGCGGCGCGCACGCGGAACGCCCCTCCCGGCCGACCGGGGGAGAGCTCTCCGGCGAACACGTACGTCACCGCCGCTACGTCCTCCCGCTCGATCAGCCGGCGGTAGATCCCCTGGATCTCGTCGGTGGAGAGCCTGGGGGAGACGTAGCACGTGATCTCCCCGGGGGAAGCGGTCGGACCGGGGGGGGATCCATCCGGAGTCCCGAGGATGAAAAAACAGGAAAAGACCGCGAGGAAGATGAATATCAGCGCGATCATCCCGAGGAGCAGGAGACCGCTCTTCACCCGCATCGCCCCGAGGAGCTCCCGAAAGAGGAAGACGCCCGGGTTCATTCCTCCACCACCTTCCCATCGACGAGGGAGATCCTTCGGTAGCCGGACAGCGAGGAAGGGACGGGTCCGCGGCTGGCGATGAGGGCGGTGATCCCGCGGGAATGGATCTGCATGAGAAGGGATGCGATCTCATCCCTCTCCTCCGGCTCCAGGGCCCCGAACGGCTCATCGCACAGAAGGAGGAGCGGCTCGTCGCATAAAGCGAGCGCCAATCCTAGCCGCACCTGATCTACAGGCTCAAGCTCCTCCCCCGGTGTAGCGAGCTTCGCCGTCAGCCCGACCCGCTCCAGAGCGGCGAGGGCCTTCTCCTCCGCCTGCTCACGAAAGTTTCCGAGCGCCCGCAGCTTGAACGTGACGTTCTCCAGCACGCCCTTCGGGAGAGGGGAAAAATCCTGGGGAAAGAACCCGATCTTCCGCCGAAAATCCGCGGCCTTCCGCTTGCTCAACCGCGCGACGTTCCGCCCGTGTACGAGGATCTGGCCCTGCTGGGGTGGGATGCGTGCAGCCAGAAGTCCGAGGAGGACCGACTTTCCCGCCGCCTGCGGCCCGACGAGGAAGACCATCTCCCCCTGGTCGACGCGCAGGTGCACGTCCTCGAGGACCTTGATCCCCTCATCGGTCGAGAAATGAAGCTCGGAAACCTGGATCATCACGGACATCGTGCGATCACAAACCTCTCTTTCTCGGAAAGATCGCGCTCCACGCGCACGTCCACCAATCCCACCCGCTCGAGCATCTCGGAGACCGGTTGCCCCTGCCCGTCGCCGATCTCAAGGAGGAGAGTCCCTCCCCGCCGCATGTGTTCTCTCACCCCGCCAGCGATCCGGGAGATCGCCTCCACTCCGCCCTTCCCTCCGTCCAGGGCGACCCGCGGTTCATGGTTCCTCACCTCCGACGGGAGGTGGGAGAGCTCCTCCCTGGCCACATACGGCGGATTGGAGACGATGAGATCGAAGACCCCCTCCACCCTCTCGAACCAATCGCTCTCCAAGAAGGTTATACGATCGGATACTTGGTTTAAATCAGCATTTTCCTGTGCGATCTCCAGCGCTTCCGTGGATGTATCCACCGCTGTGATCATGACGCGGGGGAGATATTTCGCAAGGCAGATCCCGATCACCCCGGAGCCGGTCCCCAAGTCAAGGCACGCCGTGTCCTGATCGCGCGGGAGAAGGCGCAGGGCCCGCATCACCATCTCCTCAGTCTCCGGGCGGGGGATGAGCGCCCCGGGGCGGAGCCGAAACCGAAGCCCGAGAAACTGCACCTCTCCAACTAGGTACTGGAGAGGGGTCCCTTGCTTGCGCTTCTTGACTATCTCGCGGAACCGCGCCCTTTCCTCCGGGGTCAGGGGGCGGTCGGGAGAGAGATAGAGATGGAGGCGGTCGACCGAAAGCGTGTGTGCAAGGAGTATCTCCGCTTCCAGGCGCGGCTGGACGATCCCGGCTTCCTTGAAATACGTCCGTGTCCAGTTGAGAATGTCACGTACGGTCCACGTAGCCCCCAGCGTCCTCCCCCCCATCCTAAGAACAGCCGATTTCGCCCTATAGAATAGCAGAATCTTGCGTTAAAGTCAAGCACTGTATATAATCAACGTTGAACGTAGTTGATGGGGAGACGTGCAAAGCGACTCCTCCGCGGAGGTGAATTCATGTATGGTCTATTATTCCTCGTGATCGGGCTCGCCGGAGCAGGAGGAGCGGTTGCAGCAGCGCACGGTCTCATCCCTCCGCTGGGTCTGATACCACGCTGGGGAACCGGGCTCATCGTGGGAGGTCTCACAGGCGGGCTCATCGGAGCCGGAGCCTGGCGCGGCTGGAAGGCACTGGAGAGGAACCTGGAATCCGACGGGGCGGCCACCCGACTTCTGAACGGCATATTTCTCGGATTCATCACTACCCTCATCGGGGGTGTCCTACTCGCGGCGATCGCGCTTGCATTCGGAAGTTCCGTCGGCGCCCGCATCGCCCAGGGCTGCATTCTCGCCGGAAGCCTGATCCTCGGCGTCCGTCTCGGGTTCTCGTTCGACCGACCGCTGTACAGCCTGCGGGATAGCAAATCCCGCATCATCCGCCGGGCACGCAAGAACGACAGCGTCGGACGCAAGGTCCTCGATACGAGCGTGATCATCGACGGACGGATCGGGGATCTCCTGCGCACCGGCTTTCTGGAGGGGGAGATCATCGTGCCGGAGTTCGTCCTCACCGAGCTGCAGGGGATCGCTGATTCCTCCAACAGCCTGCGGCGGCGCAAGGGGAGGCGTGGCCTCGAGGTCCTACGCAGCCTGATGCAGGACGACGAGGTCGACATCCGCGTCATCTCCAAGGACTACCCGCTCGTCAAGGAGGTGGACCGCAAACTGATCCACCTGGTGAAGGAAGAGGGCGGAGCCCTCATCACAACCGACTACAACCTCAACCGGGTCGCGCAGGTGGAAGGGGTGAAGATCCTCAACATCAATGAGCTCGCCAACGCGGTGAAGCCGCGGTTCATCCCGGGAGAGGAGATCATGGTCGAGGTGATCGACCGTGGCGAGGAGATCGGCCAAGGGGTCGGCTACCTGGACGATGGGACGATGGTCGTGGTGGAGAACGGACGCCGGCACATCGGGCGGAAGATCAAGGCGATGGTCAAGAGCACCCTCCAGACCGAAGCGGGGAGGATGCTGTTTGTGGAACCGATGGGGGAGACCCCAAGGTGGGAAAGATAGATCAATAAGGAGAGTCAGGATAGTGAAAAGAGGAATCATGATCGCAGGCGGGCTCCTGCTTCTGGGACTCACCCTCGGCGGCTGTTCCATGCTCCAGAAGGGCCCGGCGTTGACGAATTGGGAACCCGTGCTCTCGCCGGACGGGACGAAGATCGCATACGAATCCCCGGGAGAGAAGGGCTTCGAGATCTACCTGCGCGACGTTGCATCCGGAAAGGTCGAACAGCTGACCCAAAACGAGGTGGACGACTGGTCCCCCAGCTGGGCGCCGGATGGAGCCAAGATCGTCTTCGTTTCAAACCGGGGCAAGAACGTCGACCTCTACGTTATGGACATCAAGACCCGCAACGTCACCCGCCTCACGACAAACGAGAAGGACGACGTCAATCCGCAGTGGGGGGTGGACAACCGGATCCTGTTCAACTCCAACCGCACCGGCGCCTGGGAGATCTACTCGATCAACCCCGATGGAAGCGACCTGAAGCAGCTGACCCATACGGAAGCCAAATAGATGAAGGTAAGCGCCGTCGTCCTCGCCGCCGGCCGCGGGGAGAGGATGAAGGAATCAGCGAACAAGGTCTACCTGCCGCTTCGAGGGATTCCGGTCCTCTCATACTCCCTGCGAGCGTTCGCTGCGATCCCGGAGGTCGATGAGATCATCATCGTCA
>JAJRTG010000174.1 GCA_024278395.1 Fidelibacterota bacterium
ATCGTGATCAAGGACAACCGCGGCACGGCGACGACGGTTGACGGAGGGACGGTGATCGTCGAGCTTCCGAGCGATCCGAGCCTGTACGAGCCGTTCCTTCTGCAGAACAAGGTGAAGATCACCTACGAGCCCTCATCGCAGAACAACATATTCCTGTCGATCCTCATCTCCCTCCTCCCGATCGTCCTCCTGATCGGGGTGTGGATCTACATCATGCGCCGCACCCAAGGGGGCGGAGCGATGAGCTTCGGGCAGTCCAAGGCGAAGCTGATCCAGCCGTACGCTACCCAGGTGACGTTCAAGGACGTGGCCGGGATCGACGAGGTGAAGGAGGAGGTGGAGGAGGTCGTCGAGTACCTGAAGGACCCGAAGCGGTTCGCCCGCCTGGGGGCGGAGATCCCCAAGGGGATCCTGCTCGTCGGGGCGCCGGGTACCGGTAAGACCCTCCTCGCCAAGGCGATCGCCGGCGAGGCGCACGTTCCGTTCTTCTCGATCAGCGGATCCGACTTCGTGGAGATGTTCGTCGGGGTCGGAGCGGCGCGGGTGCGCGACATGTTCGCCAAGGCGAAGGCGTCCGCCCCGTGCATCATCTTCATCGACGAGATCGACGCCGTCGGCCGCAAGCGCGGGGCCGGGCTCGGGGGCGGTCACGACGAGCGCGAGCAGACCCTGAACCAGCTCCTCGCCGAGATGGACGGGTTCCAGCCGAACAAGGGGATCATCATCCTCGCGGCCACGAACCGCCCGGACGTCCTCGATCCGGCGCTGCTGCGCCCGGGTCGGTTCGACCGGCGGATCACCACCCCGCGCCCCGACCTGAAGGGGCGGGAGGAGATCCTCAAGCTCCATCTGCGCAACAAGAAGATCGGTCCGGACGTCGATCCGTCGATCCTCGCCCGCCGCACCCCGGGGTTCGTCGGGGCCGACCTTAAGAACCTGTGCAACGAGGCGGCGCTCCTCGCCGCCCGCAACAACAAGGACCAGGTCGACATGTCCGACTTCGAGGAGGCGATCGACCGGGTGATCGCCGGGGTGAAGCGGAAGGGGATCGTCCTCACCGAGGAGGTGCGGGAGCGGATCGCCTACCATGAGTCCGGCCACGCCCTCCTGGGGCGCCTCCTCCCCAAGGCCGATCCGGTGCACCGGATCTCGATCATTCCCCGCGGGGACGGCTCGCTCGGGTTCACGCTGCAGCTCCCGCTCGAGGACAAGTACATCGTCTCCGAGGAGGAGCTCGAGGACAAGCTCGTCACCCTGTTCGGGGGACGGGCGGCGGAGGAGATCGTGTTCAACGAGCTCACCACCGGGGCCTACGACGACCTGAAGAAGGCGACGCAGCTCGCCAAGCGGATGGTCGTCGAGTACGGGATGAGCGAGAAGCTGGGGCCGATCAGCCTGGCGCGCGAGCACGTGGACGTCTTCCTGGGGGAGGAGATCGTGAAGAGCGATGAACACTCCGAGGAGCTCTCCTCCCTCGTCGATTCCGAGATCCGCTCGCTCATCTCCCGGGCCTACGAGAAGGCCAAAAGCATGCTCTCCGAGCACCGGAACGTCCTCGACCGCCTGGCACACGCCCTGCTGGAGAAGGAGGTCCTCGCCGGGAAGGAGCTCGACGAGCTCTTCTCCTCCCTCGTCCCCTCCCCGGCCGCCTGATGCGTCGCGTCGCGATCCTCGGGGCAACCGGCTCGATCGGCACCCAGACGATCGACGTCATCCACCGCCTCAACCGCGCCGGGTACGGGTTTGAGATCGTCGCGCTCGGAGCGGGGCGGAACGTCGCACTCCTCGCCGAGCAGATCGTTGCCGTCCGTCCCCGCGCGGTGTGCGTGGCCGAGGAATCCGGGCGGGCTGAGCTCGCGTCCCGGTTCCCCGACCTCGAGATCGGGGTGGGGGAGGAGGGGTTGGTCAGCCTCGCCCGGCGTGACGGGATCGATCTCGTGGTGAACGCGCTCGTCGGAGCGGTCGGGCTGCGGCCGACCCTGGCCGCGCTCGAGCAGGGGCGCACCGTCGCCCTCGCCAACAAGGAGAGCCTGGTGATCGGAGGGGAGTTGGTCGCGGCGGCCCTCAACGAGCACGGGGGTAAGATAATCCCGATCGACTCCGAGCACAGCGCCCTCCTCCAGGCCCTTTCCGCCGGGAAGAGGGAGGAGGTCCGTCGGCTGATCATCACCGCATCGGGCGGGCCGTTCCTGCGCACTCCCATCGAGCGGCTCGAGCGCGTGCGCCCGGAGGACGCGCTGCGCCATCCCAACTGGAGCATGGGGGCGCGGATCACGATCGACTCGGCGACGATGGTTAACAAGGCGTTCGAGGTGATCGAGGCCCACTACCTGTTCGGGATTCCGTACGATAGGATCGAGCCGATCATCCACCCCTCGTCGGTGATCCACTCCTTGGTCGAGTACCGCGACGGCTCGGTCATCGCGCAGCTTGCCCCCCCGGACATGCGGATCCCGATCCAGTACGCCCTCGTCTATCCCGACCGGCCGGACACCGATCTCCCCCGCCTCGATCTCACCTCCGCGGGAGCCCTCTCGTTCGAACCGCTCGATCCGGCGCGTTACCCGGCCTTTGCAACCGTGCTCGCCGCCGCGAGACGCGGGGGGACCGCCCCGGCCGTGGTGAACGCGGCGGATGAGGTCCTCGTTGGGAGGTTCCTCGCAGGCGAGATCCCGTTCACCGGGATCGCACGCGGCCTTTCCGCGGCGCTCGCCGCCTGGAGGGGGGAAGGACCACCCAGCCTGGAAGCGATCAGGGACGCCGATCGCTGGGCGCGCCGATTTGCAAGCGAGATCTCCTTTTGAAGCGCCCCCGCGGAGGCCGTATAATCGTCCCGCAGTGAAGGAGGATGTGATGAGTATTACAAACGAGCAGGTGCGAAGCGCGCTTGAGAACGTGATCGACCCCGAGCTCGGGATAAACGTCGTCGATCTCGGACTGATCTACAACATCTTGATCGAAGAGAAGAAGATCGCGATCGATATGACCCTCACCACCCCGGGGTGCCCGCTCGCCGGGATGCTCGCCGGCAACGTGGAGCAGGCGCTGCGCGAGGCGTTCCCGGACATGGAGGTCGAGGTGAGCCTCGTCTGGGATCCGCCGTGGAGTCCGGAGATGCTCTCCGAAGAGGCGAAGGCCCAACTCGGCTACACGCGCTAGATGCACGAGAGGTGTGTCTCCTGCGGCAGGCGCCGGGGAGCGCGCTATTGCCCCGCTCTCGGCGGCTATATCTGCTCCCGCTGCTGCGGGGAGAAGCGCCTGGTCGAGATCCCTTGCCCGGATAGCTGCCCGCATCTGCGACACCATGAGGCGTTCCAGCGGGAGAAGCTCACCGCCCGCTACCGTGAGGCATGGGTGCGGGTCAATTCCGATATCACCAGTGAC
>JAJRTG010000175.1 GCA_024278395.1 Fidelibacterota bacterium
AGATGATGATCCGAGACGACGCTCGGGACGACCCCGCCCTCCACGAGGAGGCGCAGGAGCTTGAGGGCGATGTTGGTCACGATCTTGATGTGAATCGGACCGTGGTCGTTTATGCGCATGCGGTCGATCGCCGTGACGTTCGACGCCGTCCACAGCGTGGAGAGGCGCTCCGATGCGGCGATCCGAGCGAGCACCTGCTCCAGCCGCTCGTTTCCATGAGTCGGCAGGTTAAGCCCCATCGATCTCCTCCCGCAGTTTTTCCCACCAGGCCGGTCCCTCCTCCGTCTCGGCCCGTCCGTGCAGCCGCTCCTCCAGGTAGGCGATACGGGTCCGGAGGAAGGCGATCTCGTCCTTCAGCGCCCTTACAAGCTCCTCGGCGCTGCCCCGATCCGCCCGGTTTGATATTAAACCAGAAAAATCCCTGTCTAAGCTATTAGCGTTAGCATCGTAGTTAGAGCGCAAAATCTCACTCGCTTGAGCAATGGTTAACCCGCTATCGTAGAGATCCTGGAGCCGCTTCAGGATCCCGAGGCCCTCGTCGGTGATGAGGATCTGGTTGTTCGGACCGCGCCGGAGCTCGCCGGCGAGGAGTGACTTAACCGCCTCGATCCGGTTCCGCACCTGGTTTGTGGTCGAAAGCCCGAGCAGCCTCTTGATATCATTGATCGTGTACATACCTGGTTAAGATACCGCAAATCCCCCCCGAGCGCCAATATTGTGCCGGGCCCCCCGATGGGTTAGGCTTTCCCCGTGATGAGGATAAAGAGGTTGCCGGAGGAGCTTGCGCGCAAGATCGCTGCCGGAGAGGTGATCGAGCGTCCGGCGTCGGTGGTCAAGGAGCTCTTGGAGAACGCAATCGACGCAAAAAGTGAGACTATCGGGGTCGAGATCGTCGATGGCGGAATCCGGGAGATCACAGTGCGCGACGACGGGGAGGGGATGAGCGCCGACGATCTGCGCCTGTGCGTCGAGCGGCACGCCACGAGCAAGATCGCGACCGAATCCGACCTTGACGCGATAGTTACCTTGGGATTCCGCGGCGAGGCTCTGGCGAGCATCGTCCAGGTGGCGCGGGTGCGGATCCTCTCCCGCCCCCGGGGTGGAGAGGCGCACGAGATACGGGCCACCGGCGGGAGGGTTGAGGGGCCCCGCCCAGCGGCGCGCGCTCCGGGGACGACGGTGGAAGTGAGGGACCTCTTCTTCAACGTCCCGGCGCGGGCGCGGTTCCTCAGCTCATCGCGCAGCGAGTACTTCCATGTGAGCCGGGCCGTGCACCGCCTCGCCCTGGCCTCCCCCAAGATCGGCTGGAGCTTCGTCCACAACGGCAAAGAGGTCTTCTCCGCCCCTGCCGCGTCCGATCTCAGGGAACGGATCGGGCAGCTCTACGGCCACGAGATCGCCCACAGCCTCATCCCGATCGAGAAGAGCGACGGTGATGTGCGAATCACCGGATTCATCAGCCCGCCGGACCTGCGGCGCGGCACGCGCCGCGACCAGCTCTTCTGCGTGAACGGTCGCCCGGTGCTCGACCGCGGTCTCTCCTACGTCCTGGCGAACTCGTACCAGGGGATGCTGCGCCGCGGGACCTACCCGCTCGCCGTCGTCCGGATAGAGGTCCCGCCCACGGCGGTCGACGTGAACGTCCACCCGCGCAAGGAGGAGATCCGGTTCGCCGACTCCCGCAGGGTGCACGGGCTCCTGGCGCGGGCGCTCGCCGACGCCCTCTCCTCCCGTTACGTCGTGTCATCGATTGTGCAGGCACCCGCTGAGGCGCGGTCCCCGTCGTCGACGCCGCGATCGGAACGGGGTCTCCCCACGATGGTCAGGGAGCCCGGCATGGAGCTGCCCCTCGGCGGTACGCGGCGCATCACCCCGCAACCGCCGGGAAAAGTGAGGATTGAGAGCGACCGCCGCGTGATCGGCCAGCTCCAGAACACCTACCTCCTCGTGGAGAGCCCGGAGGGGCTCGAGATCGTGGACCAGCACATCGCCCACGAGCGGATCCTCTACGAGGAGCTGAAGGCGCAGTTTTCCTCCGGGGAAGTGGCGCGACAGCGGTTCCTCCTTCCGGTGCGGATTGAGCTTCCGTTCGAGGCCGCTGCCCTGATCGAGGGGGCAAAGGAGGAGATCGCCCGGGTGGGGATCCTGCTCGATGCGTTCGGGGGCGGGACGTTCATCCTGCGGGAATACCCGGCTCTGTTGGCCGAAGAGCAATCGAGATACGGTTTCCAGGAGGCGATCGAGCGGATCGCTGAGCTCCTGGCGCGCGGGGAGAAGGTCAAGGATGCTTTGCTCGATCACATCCTAGCAGAACTCGCCTGCGCGGCGGCGATCAAGGCCGGAGACCGGATCCCGCTTCCTGAGCAGCAGGCACTCGTCGACCGCCTCCTCAGCTTGGATAACCCGTACACCTGCCCGCACGGTCGGCCGATCATCTTCTCGCTCTCCCGCGCCGAGCTCGACCACAGGTTCAAACGGGCCTAGGCGCGGGCGATGACGTGCAGGGCGCGCGGGACGGCGCGGACGGTGAACTCCTTGTCCGGAAGCCGGTACGGCTCCCCGTCGATATGAGCGACCAACCGCGCCGGTGACGAGACCGTGACCGCCTCCTCCTGCCAATAGTGGACCTTGGCGAGCTTTAAGTGGGTTCCGTTACGGGCCTGGGGGAGACGTACCAGCCGTTCCAGTTTCGGGAAGTCCTCAATCGCCGCCACATCGACAAGCCCGTCGGTTATGTCGGCGCGGGGGGCGAGCTTGAACCCTCCACCGCAGTA
>JAJRTG010000017.1 GCA_024278395.1 Fidelibacterota bacterium
ACGCTTCCGAGCAGGAACCGCTCCCAGGAATGGTGCCCGTGGGTGGCCATTGCGATGAGATCGCAATCCTCGGCCTCGGCCTCCCTGATGATCGTCGCCGCCACCTCCCCCTCCGCTGTCCTAGTACGCACGGACAGACCCCGTTTGTGCAGCCGCTCCTCAGCCTGATGGAGGCAGCGCTGCGCCTTCTCCTGTTCCACGGTCAGCGTGTCCCGTGTATGCGCGTGAATCACCCGCAGAAGGAGCACCTCAGCTCCCGGATGCGGGATAAGCTCCTCAACTACATCAAGGACGGCATCATCGACGGACGAGCAGTCAAGCGGCAGAAGAACGCGGATCGTCATCCGAACCTCCCTCCGAACGTCTGATAGAGGAGCAACCCGTTGAGCGCGGTCACCCCCACGCTGAGCATCGATCCCACCGCAACCTCCACCGGCCTGCTCGCAAAGTTTCCCATCACCTTGCGGCTGCTCACCAGGAACAAGAGCGGGAATATGGTCAACGGCAGCTGAATGCTGAGCGCCACCTGGCTCAGGATCAACACCCTGTAGGAATCGGTCTGCATCAGGATTACGGCCATCGCCGGGACGGAGGTGGCCACCAGTGCGATCCGGTAGAGCCAGGTGCGCGGATCCTCCGGCCGCCCGAGGAATCCGGTGATCACGTTCGTCTCGGCGAGCGACGAGGTGATCGACGAGCTGATCCCGGCGAACAGCAGTGCGATCCCGAACAGCCCTCCCGCCAGTCGGCCGGCGAGCGGGCCCATCGTGGCCGCCGCCTGGGAGATGCTGTCCACCACCACCCCGTGTCGGTAGAACACGGCCGCGGCCACGATGATCATCGCCGAGTTGATGAGCCATCCGTAGAACATGGCGAGGGAGGTATCGGCCAGTTCCATCCGGAGCAACGACCGGCGCTCCGGCTCGTCCCTCCCCCAGTCGCGGCTCTGGATCACGTTGGAGTGGAGGTAGATGTTGTGGGGCATCACGATCGCCCCCAGGATCCCCACGATGATCAGGATGTTCCTCGAGTTGACCGTAGGCACGAAGATGTGCGGAAACAGCTCGCCCCACTCCGGGTTAACGAGGAAGACCTCGGCAACGTAACAGACGCCGATCACCGCGAGGAAGACGGCGATCATCCGTTCGAGTCGGTGGTAGCGCTGGCTGAGGATGGCCACCGCCTCGATGATCACGGTGAGCGGCGCGCCGATCACCATCGGAATATGAAACAGGATGCGAAATCCGATCGCCGCCCCCAAGAGCTCCGCGACGTCGGTGGCGAAACAAGCGGCTACGATGCTTGCCCCGAACACGGCGGTGAGCGGACGAGGGAAATGGGCGCGGATGTTGCGGGCAAGTGACCTCCCGGTCACGATCCCCAGTTTGGCGGACATGTGCTGGAACATGATGAGCATCAACGTGCCCGCCGTGATCACCCACAGAAGGCTGTAATTGAACCGGGCACCACCGGCGATGTTCGTCGTCCAGTTTCCCGGGTCGATGAACCCGATCGTGATCAGAAACCCCGGCCCGAGGTACTTGAGCAGTCGGACGTTCCTCATTCCCGCGAGCAGCTGGCGGGCCGTCTTCAGTCCTCCTTCAGGCGCATCGGCTGGTCGCAGCAGACGAGCGTCCCCGCTCCGGCCTTGGTCACCTTCACTTCCTGCCCGCAGACGTCGCACACGTAGGTCTTTCCTTCCTCAGCCATTCGATCCTCCCTTCAAAGCTTGAGCGAGCCTTCCCACAGCCCGTGCAGGTTGCAATACTCGACCGCGATCAGCTCGCTTATCCCGCCCAGTTCGACGTTGGCCGTCACCGTGGGGGCGCCGTAGCTCGGGCCGAGGTCGAAGGTGGCGATGTGCACCGCCCGCCCGTCCTTGACCCCGAACAGGGCGATCCATTTGATGTGATGCTAGATCGTGTTCGAGTGAGGCACTTCCTTCCCCACCGTGATCTTGACCGCGTCCTTGCCGCACTCCTCGCAGCTTACGCGCTCGATCACCGGGACGTGTTTCTCCTTCCCCTCTTGGGCTCCGGCCTTTATCAATTCCCCTAACCGCATGATTACCTCCTTTGTTCCATCTCTTGAAGATCTTCCAACAGGGCCTGAAGGTCATCCTCGTGCTCGACCTCGTCCTGCAGGATGGAAAGAGCGATCTGGTAGGTGATCGGATCCTTGCCTTCGGTCGCCTTCATCAGGCGGGTGTAGGCCTCGATCGCACACCGTTCGCCGTCGATCCCCTGTCCGACGATCGCCTTGATATAAGGGTTCGCAGGGTTAAGATAGGCGCAGTTGGCCGCTTTGTTCCAATCGGCGGGATCGGTGACCGGCGTCCCTCCAAGCTGGACGATCCGTTCCGCCAGCATCTGGGCGTGACGCAGTTCATCGGCGGCGTGTTCGGTCAGCTCGGCGACCGCCGCCGCCCTCATCGGTCCCCTGACAATAAGGGCTCCGATCCAGTACTGGTAGTACGCCAGCCACTCGTCAGCGAACGCGCTGTTCAGCAGGGCGAGCAACTCCTCGATATCCATCCCGATGATCTCTCGTCCCTTGGTTCCCATACTCACACCCCCTTAGAGGTTCTCAGAACTCCTTGAACCTGTCCCGCGGGGCGCCGCACACCGGACACACATCCGGGGCGTCGCCTTCAACGGTGTATCCGCATATCGGGCAGATGTACACTGTGCCGAGTTCGACATCCTTACCGATCTCGGCCTCCGCCTTCGCCCCCTCGTACATCCCGGCGTGGATCTTCTCCGCCTCGAGGGCGTAGCGGATCGAGCGGGCCGCTCCGCTCTCGCCTTGGAGCTTCGCCACCGCGTCGTACGCCGGGTACATCTCCTCCACCTCGAACGTCTCGCCGTCGATCGCCTCCTGCAGGTTGCTCGGTGAATCCCCGATCCCGCCGAGCTCGCGCAGGTGGTTGGTGGCGTGCACCCGCTCGGCGTAGGCGATCGCGCGGAACAGCCGCGCCAGATTCCTCTTTCCCTCCTTCTCCGCCTGATCGGCGAAGATCAGGTAGCGCATGTGCGCCTGCGATTCACCGGCGAACGCCGCTCTCAGGTTCTCCTGCGTCATCGGTCTCATGATCCTGCCTCCTTTCCGTCTATGACCACCCCTACTATCGGAACGCGCGCGAGGAGGTCCTCCCCGTGCGGCGCTCCGTTCAGATCCGTCGTCAGGTCCCTCCCCGCCCGGTGCAGCGCCTGGTGCCGGCCGCCGCGCCACAAGAAGCTTCCGGTGACGTCGTACACCTTCCCTGCGTACGCGATGTAC
>JAJRTG010000176.1 GCA_024278395.1 Fidelibacterota bacterium
CGATCAAGGTGCTCGAGTACCTCGCGCGAAGGGGCGGAGGATGAGCGGGACGGCGGCCGTGATCATGCACCCCCCGTTCGGGGACAGCCTCGGAGAGCGGATGATCAACGAGGCGCGGATAGCCGCCGTCTTCGATCTCATCACTCTACTTCGCTGCACCGGGGTGGACGACGTGTTCATCGTGAGCCGGGAGGAGAGTTTGCGCGATGTTCCGGCCCGCGTCGTTTCGCCCGATGTGAGGCCGTTTCATTTCGGGGCCGAACTCAAATCGCTCATCTCCCGATTCGGGATCGAGCGGCTCGTCTATTTCGGCAGCGGCAACGGTATGCTGTTGTCGAAAGCCCAGATCGAGCTGTTGTTGGAGTTCACCTCCCGCTCCCAACCGAGCGCGCTGTTCAACAACTTCTACTCGTGCGACTTCGCGGCGATAAGTCGGGCAACGGCGTTGCTCACCGCCGATCTCCCTCCGATCGACAACGCGCTCGGGTTCGCGCTCGCCGATTCCGGCTTCTCCTGCTTCTCGCTTCCCCGCGATCTTTCCACCCAGTTCGATCTCGACACCCCGACGGATCTATTCCTCATCGCTGCAGCCGGGCTCGGCGGAGATCGCCTGCGCGCCGCTCTGTCGCGTAACGATCTTCATCATCCGAAGCTGGCGGGGCTCAGCGCGCTTCTCACCTCGCGCTCGGCCCACGTCTACTTGATCGGGCGCACGAGCCCGCGCAATTGGGCGCAGTTTGAGGCCGCCGTCGCCTGCCGTACGAGCGGATTGGCCGAGGGGAGGGGGATGAGGGCATATCCCGAGGGGAGGGGGACGGTGACCGGTCAGCTCATCCATCGTGACGGTATCGATACGTTCATCTCGCGGTTGGCCTCCTCCTGCGACGGAGCTCTCATCGATACACGACCGCTGCTCTCCGGGACGGGATCGCTCCCCCCGCCGGCCGACCGGTTCGCGAGCGACCTCTTCCGTCCCGATCTGATTCAGGACCGGATTTGGGCAGAGTTCACCCGCGCGGTGATCGAGGCTCCGATCCCGATCATCCTCGGCGGGCACTCCCTCCTGAGCGGCGGACTCCACCTCCTGCCGAGGATCGCCTGGAAAGGGCGGGATCTTCCCCGTAGACTTCACCCTGAAACGATCGATTGGGAAAAGGAGTTGTCATGAACGATCAACTTGGGTTCGCCGACTTGGAGAGGATCGATCCCCAGCTCTCCGCTCTCATTGCGGCGGAGGAAAAGCGGCAACGGGAGAAGATCATCCTTATCCCGTCCGAGAGCCTTACCCCGCCCGCGGTGCGGGAGGCGCTCGGGTCCGTGTTCACGAGCGTATACGCCGAGGGATACCCCCGCGGTCCGATGCGGATGCTCCCGCCGGAGCTCCTGGGGGACCTTGAATATCAGCTCGCCGGACACCGCCGCTATGCGGACTGGCGCTTCTACAAGGGGACCGAGTTCGCCGACCTGGTGGAGTCCCTCGCTGGACGGCGGGCGGCGGAGTGCTTCGCCACCCCGGACTATCCCCCCTCGCGGATCTACGCCAACGTCCAGCCCCTGTCCGGAGCCGCGGCGAACCTGGCGGTGTACGAGGCGTTCGTCGAGCCCGGGGACACGGTGATGGGGATGGCCCTCACCGAAGGGGGGCACCTCACCCACGGCTCGGAGTTCAACATCACGGGAAAGCGCTACCGCATCGTCTCCTACTCCTCGGACCCCGCCACCGGCAAGCTCGATTACGACAAGATCATGTCCTTGGCCAAGGAGCACCGGCCCAAGATGATCATCGCCGGGTTCACCTCCTTTCCGTGGCGACCTGATTGGAAGAAGTTCCGCGAGATCGCGGACGAGGTGGGTGCGGTCCTGTGCGCCGACATAGCCCACACCGCGGGGATGGTGATCGCCGGTGCCTATCCGAACCCGATCGGGTACGCCGACGTCGTTGTGTTCACCACCCACAAGACCCTGTGCGGTCCGCGCGGGGCGGTGATCCTCTCCACAGATCCGAAGGTCGCTGCGCGGATCGATTCCGCGATCTTCCCCGGCGAGCAGGGGGGGCCGCACGTGAACAAGTTCGCCGCGATCGCCGCTGCGCTCAAGATCGCCCGGACCGATGAGTTCAAGTCACTGCAGCATCGGATCGTGGAGAACGCCGCCCACCTGGCGCGGGCGCTTCGGGAGGAGGACCTGACCCTCGCCTACGGCGGGACGGATACCCACCTCCTCCTCGTCGACCTGCGCGCCGTCGAATCGGATACCGGGTACACGATGCTCGGCGAGATCGCCGCGCGCATCCTCGACCTGGTCGGGATCGTGTGCAACAAGAACACGATCCCCGGCGACCACTCGGCGGCCGACGCGCACGGGATCAGGCTGGGAACCCCATGGCCCACGCAGCGGGGGATGGGCAGGGAGGAGATGGAGATCCTCGCGCGGATCATCGCCAAGGTCCTGCGGGAGATCCGCCCGTTCGAGTACCCGGGCCTCACCGGTCCCCTCTCCCGTGGGAAGATCCCGGGAAGGGTCCTGCAAGAAGCGCGCTGCGCCGTGCGTGAGCTGATCCATCGAGTCGATCCTCAGGTTGCCGTCTCCCTGCCCAAGGGGGAATGGCGGGCGCTGCGGGTGCGCGGCGGCCGCGCACGGCAACTCCTCGATCAGGCGGGTACGGCCGATATCTTCACCATCGCCGTCGGCGAGGCGCGCGGATCGCTCCTGTTCGATGGGGACGGGAAACTCATCGCCCCCGTTTTAATCGGTTGTGCCGACGAGCAGGAGTTCTACGTTTTTGCACCCCAGACGCGCAGAGGCGCGGTCGAGGAATGGCTGGCCGGGCTGTCCGATGGATACGCCCTGTTCGATCCGAGCGATCTCTTCCGCAAGATCGAGGGACCAGCGGTGGTGGAGGGGGTGAACGAACTTCCGGACCAGGCGCGGGAATGGGAGGGGATGCCCCTTCCGCCGGTCGACGAGGGGGAGGTCGGGGGGATCTACCGAGCGCATCCCGAGCTCTTCTCCGTGGACAAGCCGTACTTCATCGGCCAGGAGCTTCTCGAACTTCCCACTGCCTCCGGGGAGGCCTTCTCCTGGGAGGGGCGCGAAGCCGAGCTCAAGCGCACCCCGCTTTACGACGAGCACAAACGGCTCGGGGCGAAGCTCGTCCCGTTCGCCGGCTGGGAGATGCCGGTCTGGTACACCTCAGCCATCGCCGAGCACCGCGCCGTGCGGGAGAGGGCGGGGTTGTTCGACCTCGGTCACATGGGGGTGTTCGCGGTGAAGGGGAAGAATGCGACCGCCTTCCTGAACGCGGTCACCGCCAACTACGCCGATTGGCTGCATCCGGGGGAGTCGCAGTATTCCTACTTGTTCGATCCGGATGGGAACGTGATCGACGACATCATGGTCTACCGCCGCGGGCGGGACGACTACCTCGTGGTCGTCAACGCGGCGAATGAGGAGAAGGACTGGGCATGGCTCACCGGGGTGAACGAGGGGCGCTACCTGATCGATCGGCGGGTCCCAAGCCGTCGTGTTCCCCAGGTCTCCCTGCGTGATCTGAAACGGGAAGAGGGGATGATGGATATCGCCCTGCAGGGGCCGGAGAGCCCTGAGATCCTTTTACGAATCCTCGACGAGAGGGGAAGGCTCGCGGTATCCGGGCTGAAGCGGACCGAGTTCTGCGAGGTCGAGGCCTCCGGACACCGCCTCGTCATCGCCCGCACCGGGTACACCGGGGAGGACATCGGTTATGAGATATACGTCGGTGGAGACGGAGCGCTTTGGGTATGGACCGAGCTCCTCGCCGCAGGGGAGAGACTCGGCCTTGTCCCGTGCGGCCTGGCGGCGCGCGACTCGACCCGCACCGAGGCCGGGCTCCCGCTGTACGGGCACGAACTTGCGGGCCCCTACGGGATAAACCCGTTCGAGGCCGGGTTCGGTCCGTACGTGAAGCTGCACAAGCCGTTCTTCATCGGCCGGGATCGCTGCGTTGATTTCTACACCGATCAGGCCCGTGAGATCGTGCGGTTCGAAGCGGCGGCGGGAACGCGCCCCGTGCGGGAGGGGGCGGCGGTGATCGACCGGAACGGGAACTACCTCGGCCGGGTGACGAGCTGCGTCGCGCTCGATGACCGTCAGGTGGGACTCGCCCTCCTGGACAAACGGGGTCTTGCACCCGGGACGTCGATCGGGCTCATCAACCCGCCGCGGTCGGAGACGGTGAAGCCGGTCGCACAATTGGCGAAGGGGGACCGCGTGGCCGTTCCGGTTTCCGGTGCGATCATCCGTCGGTTCCCGCGCTGGGCGGCCAAGCTGAAGGCGGGGGTCGGGGAGTAATACCCTCGGAAACCAGGGAGGGGCGATGTCGAAGAAGACGCCGATGATGGAGCAGTATCTCCGCC
>JAJRTG010000177.1 GCA_024278395.1 Fidelibacterota bacterium
CCTTGATCACTGGACGGATATATTCGACAAGACCGGGGTCGACATCTACTTCAACGGGCACGACCACGACTACGAAAGGTCCTGGCCGATAAGGGACGGGAAGATCGACGCCACGGGGACGGTGTACATCACCACCGGGGGCGCGGGGGCTCCGCTCGTCGATGTAGGGCGCGGCTGGTGGACCGCTGTCTCGGAGAGCAGCTACCACTACATCATCCTCCTCGTCCGCCCGACCCAGATTGTCATGACGGTGAAACGGCTGGACGGGAGCGTTCTCGACCGCTGGACTTTTACCAAACCGTGATACCAAGGGGGTGATCGCGCGAAGCGGAAGAGGGAAAGGGTTGGGATGGAATTCGATCCGTGCATAACAGGAGGGTAGCATGCAAAAACTCATTTTGTTGGCGTTGGCTCTGACACTGTTGTTCGGAGCCGTCGTGTGGGCTGGCCCGTGGTCGCAGGTGGCACCGATGAATCATGCGCGGAACAAGTGCCGGGCGGTCGTACTGGATGGAAAGATCTACGTCATCGGAGGAGTGGATGCCGATAAGAACCTCGCTCCGGTCGAGGTGTACGATCCGAAGACGGATACGTGGACCGTACTCGGTGACAGTCCGGAGAACGCGGCCTCCGTCCCGATCGTGGCGGCAGTGAACGGGACGATCTACGTCCTTGCCGGGCGAACGTTGGACAAGGTCAGGCCGTTGGAGGGATTCATGTGGTCGCCGGCCGACGGAGCACCGGAGTGGCAGCCGGTCCCCGATGGAATGACCTGGGGGCATGGGGACGCAGCTGGCGCGGTCATCGGCTCCAAGATCTACCTGATCAGTGGAGAGGACGACACTCTGTCCGATGAGCTTCTCGACTACGTGCAGGCGGTGGACGTGTTCGACACCGCCACCATGACCTGGAGCACGGCCGCGCCGATCACCCCGCACCAGCGGGAGGACTTCGATGCCACCGCCGTCGGTGACAAGATCGTCGCAATCGGCGGCCAAGGAGGGGAGACCGGAGCTGATGTGCGTTGGCTCGATCTGTACGACGCGAAGACCGATACTTGGCAGCACTTCAACGACGCCGTCCCTTTGGAGGGAGGATGGGAGCACCCACGACTGGTTGCGATCGGTAACTCGGTCTACGCACTGAGCGGAAAGGGCGAAGGGGGCTACTCCAACTATCGTCTCGACCTCCCGGACCTCAGCTGGACCGCTCTCACCCCGTTGCCCGTCCCCATCTTCGAGGGAGCGGCCGTTGCCATGGACGGAAGGATCTACTACATGGGAGGGACCGATATAGACGGCAACATTCTGAACACCGTCTACGTTTACGATCCGGCCCAGGATCCGGAGAACAAATAAAAAGGAGGTAGAACATGCGTAAGTGGTGGCTACTAGGTGTGCTGGCCGGGCTGATGCTGGCGAGCCTGATCGGTGTCGTGTCCCTGGCGGACGAAAAACCGATCACGCCCGCCCAGGACGCGTGGCTGAAGGCGGCCCAGCTCGGGCCGTACCAGCCGGCGCAGGAGGATTGGGACGCGATCTACCAGGCGGCGAAGCAGGAAGGGAAGGTGGTCCTCTACTCCCTCTCCTCCCGCTATCCCGACATGGTGGAGGCGTTTAAACAGGCCTACCCCGGGATCGAGGTCGAGGCCTACGACATGACCGGAAACGATCAGGTGGAGAAGCTCACCCGCGAGCAGGCGGCAGGGATCTACGAGGCTGACGTGTTGTTCCTCTCCAACGAGACGACGGTACAAAAGGAGCTCCTCCCGCAGCATCTCTTGTGGAACTACGTCCCGGACACCCTCATCGGGAGTGACCTGGATCACTCCGTGAAGACCGTGGACGTCATCCCGGAGCAGTTCCGCTACCCCCTCGTCCACAGCCTGGAGTCGAAGGTCGTCTTCTACAACTACGAGGCCTATCCGGACGGCTGCCCGATCAAGACCCTGTGGGACCTGACCCTCCCCGAGTGGAAGGGACGCGTGCAGATGAAGGACCCGATGCTCACCGAGGAGAACATGAACTTCCTCCAGATGGTCGTCGAGCACTCCGACGAGATGGCCGCCGCGTACAAGGAGGAGTTCGGGAAGGACATCGTCCTGAGCCCGGGGATCGGGAACGCCGGATACGAGTGGATAAAACGCCTTCTCGATAACGGCCTGGTCCTCACGACCTCGGACGGGTCCGCGGCCAAGGCGTGCGGCGCGCCGGGGCAGACCAAGCCGCCGGTGACCTGCAGCGTCGCCTCGTCCAAGCTGCGCTACAACGCCTCCAAGGGGACGAAGCTCGCCATCGGCTGGGGCGTCAAGCCGGTGGTCGGAATCACAAAGGCCAATTACCTTCTGATCGCCAACATGGCCCCGCACCCGAACGCGGCGAAGCTCCTCATCCGGTTCATGCTCGGTGACGCGAACGGTGGAGGCGGGTTCACCCCGTGGAACGTCCCCGGCGGCTGGAGCCCGCGCACCGACGTGACCCCAAAGGCAGGGACGCTGGATATGCTGCATCAGCACACGTGGTTCCTCGACGTCGACTGGATCTACGAACACGGGACAGAGGTGCAGGACTTCTGGCTTTCCCAATAGCAAACCAGCGGCTGCGGCGGCCGGATGGCCGCCGCAGCATCCCCGCAAGAAGGACGAAACGGTAAACTGACGCTATGAGCACATTCGTTGTCGCATTGAGACGGAGGGTCGTACGCCTCCTTCAGCATCCGGAGCGGTTGTGGGGGATCTTCATCATCACCGGACTCGTCATCTTCGTCCTTATCCCGGTCTTCTACATGGCCGTTCACTCGTTTATGTTCGACTCGTGGGGGCCGCGCTACGTGCGCGGGGCCGTCCCCGGACAGTTCACCACCTTCTACTGGCACCGCACGCTGGTCGGGAGGATGGCCCAATCGATCTTCTGGAAGCCGGCGCTGCACAGCCTGTTGATCGCGATCATCATGACCGGGATCGCCCTCCCCACCGGGGCGTTGTTCGCCTGGTTGGTGGTGCGGACCGACATCCCGCTGAAGGGGCTGTTCAATTCGGTCCTCATCGTCCCGTACATCGTCCCGTCGTGGACGATCGGACTCGCCTGGCTCTCGGTGTTCAAGGCGTCCCGGTTCGGCGGGACGCCGGGGCTGCTCGACGCCGTGTTCGGGGTCAGTCCCCCGGTATGGGTCGGGTACGGGCTCCTTCCGATCGTGATATCGCTCGGGGTGCACTACATCCCGTACACGTTCATCCTCCTGCGCGGGGCCCTCGTCTCGGTCGACTCCCGGCTGGAGGAGAGCGCAGAGATTCTCGGCTCGAGGCGGCTCGAGATCCTGCGCAAGATAACGTTTCCGCTCGTCCTTCCCGCGTTGGGCTCGGCATTCGTCCTCACGTTCGGCAAGGGGCTGGGCGAGTTCGCGTGCCAGGCGTTCCTCGGGCTTCCGATCCGGTACTATACCCTCTCGACCCGTCTTTACTCCGCGTTCAGCAACCGCCAACTCGGCCAGGGGTACG
>JAJRTG010000178.1 GCA_024278395.1 Fidelibacterota bacterium
AACTCATAATATGTCAAGAGATATCCGTCATTTCTTGGCACCTGGTTTTACGGGAATCCAAGAACTCGATCCCTTCAGAACGGCGTTTCCAGCGTCAATGCTTCCTGGAACTGTAGAAGATGGGTTTGACATTCCCACCATCTCCTTTTCCTCTTCTGTCTTCCCTGGGATCCTCAGAGTAGGAACAAAAACTAGTTTAGCTTCCCTTATCACCGCCGTCTGTCACCTAAGCGACAAAACTCCGTTGGCCATGCGCCCGATAGCGTGCAAAACCTGATTGATTCAGGTTTTTGATATATAGGACACTTGTCACCCCTAACTAAGACATTTATTACTTTAAATTTTGCAACTTATTCTCGTCAAGAATAGTGATCTGACAACGCTCTACATGGACCAAACCTTTCTCAGCCAGCTTCCGCAATTCCCGGTTCACCGCCTGTCGGCTCGCCCCGATCATATCCGCCAGATCCTGCTGGGAAAGCGGAAGTTCTATCTTCAAGCTATCTCCTTCTCGTACTCCGTGCCTTCGCCCCAATGACAGAAGGATATGGACCAATCTCTCCTCAATACTTTCGTAGGCGAGGTCGGCCATGCGCTGAAGTAGAAGCTTCCCCTCTCGTGCAAACTGGCGATCGCTTTCTAAACCCAACCCAGGATGCTGTTTTATGAGTCGTGCGGCTTGAACCCTGTCGATAAAGCCAACTGTAGAAGGACCTGCGGCCACGGCGGAAAATACATATTCCCGGAGAGTGACTCCATTGAGAACTTCTCCAGGGAGACAAAACCTGACGAGAATCCTCCTGCCGTCTTGAGTTCTAAAAAGAAGTTTCGCCTGACCTCGACAGAGGATATATACTCCGCGCACCCAATCCCCCTGACGAAAGATGGTCTTTTCATCACGGTAATGCAAGAAACGTACCTTCCCTGCTATTTCCTGACGATCGTTTCCACTAAGGATAGAAAAGATGCAGGTAGACACCGGACACAGGTTACATCGTAGTACATCATGATCTTGTAAAAGCCGCATATTCACTGCGAGTATAACTACCGGAACCCGTCGCCTCAATACAGTCTTCAAGGCAGGAGAACACGCCACAAAAAGCTTCATGTCTTCAGAAGATGCTGAGCGTTCCACCGCCATATCCAGCCGTGAAGGATGACCCGGCACGTTGCCCGCAGCCCCCCCACCAGCTATGATTTCGTATCCATTCATGCGAGGGGATATGACCGAACCGAAAATCGCTTTCTTCTACGGAGACGCCTATCACTGCGAGCAAGCGATCGCCGGGAGGGAAGCGGCGATCACTGCTGGAGGCCCGACCGAGCGGATCACCAGGTTCGGGGACGAGTTCGATATAAAGGCGTTTTCGATCGAACTTTCATCCGGATCGCTGTTCTCCGTGCGCCGCCATTTCATCCTGCGCCACGCAGAGGCGGTGAAGCCGGTGAAGCTCCTCTACCCGCTACTCGACCTGCCGCTTTCCCCCGAGACCTACATAACCCTGGTCGCACCGGACGGGAAGGGGCTTGAAACCCTGATCAAGAAAGTACGGGAGAGGAAGGGCAAGGTACAGGGTTTCCCGCGTCCACGGGGAAGGTCCCTGGAGAGATCCGCTGCGGCGATCCTGGAGAGCCTGGGAGTGAAGCTTCCTCCAACGGTCGTAACCGAGCTGTTGGAAAGAGCGGGAGGAGATCTCCTCTTCTTCCAGGAGGAGGTGCGGAAGCTCGCCACATACGCGGGGACGGGAAAACTCACGGAGGAAGAGATCTCCATTCTTTCCTACAGCGGCGGCGAGGAGTCGATCTACCCGTTCCTTGACCTGGTCGGGGCGCGTGACCTGCGCGGGGCGCTCGCCGCGCTCGCGCGGCTCCACGTCGATCCATCGCGCCTGTTCCCGGCTCTCCTCCACCAGCTCACCCGCCTGACCGAGGTACGTATCCTAAAAGACGGAGGATTGAGGCCGGATAAGATCGCCTCCGAGCTCGGAATGCCCGAGTGGCTTTCCCGGCGCCTCCTCGTCCAGGTGAAGAACTACTCCCAACAGGAACTTGCCGCTGCGCTCTCCCTCGGCATCAAGCTCGACCGAGCGGTAAAGCGCGGCGGCATCCGTCCCGCCGATGCGGTCTTCCTACTTGTCCTCGAAGCTATGAGCTCGCTTCGATCACCCGCGCCGGGATGTAGTTGGCAAACCCAGCCTTCTCGATCAAGAGGCGGCTGACCACCAGCGCGCAGTACATGCTCCCAACCACACCGATTCCGAGCGTAATCGCGAACCCCTTGATCGGGCCCGTCCCCACGAGGAGGAGGATCAGTGCGGTGAGCAGGGTGGTGACGTTGGCGTCGACGATGGTGGAGAGCGACTTCTCGAACCCTCCCCGCACCGCAGCGAGCGGCGATTTCCCGGCCCGACGTTCTTCCTTGATCCGCTCGAAGATGATCACGTTCCCGTCCACCGTCATACCGATCGTCAGGATGATACCCGCGATCCCCGGCAGGGTGAGGGTGGCGTGGAAGAGGACGAGCGAGGCGAAGACGATCAACATGTTAAGGAGGAGTGCAACGTCGGCGACGAGCCCGAACATGCGGTAGTAGACCGGCATGTAGAGGATGACCAACACGAAACCGGTCACAATCGAGATCATCCCGCGACGGATGGAGTCGCTTCCCAAGGTCGGACCGACGGTGTTCTCCTCCACCACGTTCACCGCCACCGGCAACGCACCGGCCCGGAGGACGATCGCGATCCGCGTCGCCTCCTCCTTTGTGAACTTTCCGGTGATCGTCGTGGAGTCCTTCACCGCCCGCCAGCCCTGAGCCGCTGCGGCCTTTATCGATTCGGTGATGCTCGGCGCGCTGTAGATCACGTTGTCGAGCACGATCGCCACACGGTCACCCACCTTGAGCTTCTTCAGCGCATCCACGAACTGCTGTGCCCCCTTCTGGTTGAAGGTGAGCGCAATG
>JAJRTG010000179.1 GCA_024278395.1 Fidelibacterota bacterium
CCGGCTCGGGTTCTCTTCTTCCGAGATCGACGCCGCGATCGCGCAGGGGGAGGCCGCCGGACTCCTCGACGATCGCTTGTTCGCCAAGCTGTGGGTCGAGGATCGGCTCGCCCATCATCCCCTCTCCCGCCGTGCCCTGATCCGGGAGTTGGAGGACAAGGGGATCGCGGCCGAGACGATCTCCCAGGTGATGGACGATCTCTACCCGCCTGAGGACGAGGCGAGGATCGCCCTCGATCTCGCGCGGACGCGGATGGAGCGCTACCGGAACCTCGACCGGACCACCCGCATGCGCCGGACCCTCAACTTCCTCCTGCGGCGGGGGTTCGGCCTCTCCCTGGCGAGGGAGGTGGTGAGGGAAGTTGAGAAATTGAAGATTGAAGATTGAGAGATTGAAGATTGGGGGATTGCAGATTGAGGGATTGAAGATTGAGGGTGCGTGGAGGATGGGTCCGGAGAAGGCGAAGGAGCTTCAGGAAAGAACGAAGGAATTTGCTATTGGCATCATTCAGCTTTTTCGCAAGCTTCCAAGGACTGAGGAGGCGCGGGTTTTGGGAAGACAGCTTCTTCGCGCCGGTACTTCCGTAGCGGCGAACTACCGTGCGGCATGTCGGGCGAGGTCGAAGGCGGAGTTTGCAGCGAAGATCGGTACAGTAATCGAGGAGACTGATGAGGCAGCTTTCTGGCTGGAGCTCATGGTCGAGACGGGTATAGTCAATGCAGAGATGGTTCGTAATCTGGTTAAAGAGGCAGACGAGCTTCTGGCGATTTTCGTCGCTTCACGTCGCACGGCTCGGGAAGGCATGAAATGACTCAATCATCCAATCACTCAATCACTCAATCGTCAATCCGTGTCGGCCTCGGAATCGACTTTCACCGGTTCGCGGAAGGTCGCCCGCTGGTGATCGGCGGAGTGGAGATCCCTTACGAAAAGGGGCTTCTCGGCTATTCCGACGCCGACGTCCTCACCCATGCCCTGTGCGACGCCCTCCTCGGCGCCGCCGGGCTGGGGGATATCGGGGCCCATTTCCCCGACACCGACCCTCAGTACCGCGGGATCTCAAGCCTCAAGCTGTTGGCCCGGGTGGTCGCGATGGTCAGGGATGCGGGCTACCGCCCGGTGAACGTCGATTGCGTCCTGATCGCCCAGGCCCCTAAACTTGTCCCTCACTTTCCGGGGATGAGGAAGGCACTCTCCCCGATCCTCGGCCTGCCGGCGGAGGGCGTCGGGCTCAAGGCGACGACGGCGGAGGGGATGGGCGCCCTCGGCCGCGGTGAAGGGATCAGCGCCCTGTGCACCTGCCTTATCGAAACAATCTAAGGATGTCCTGGTAGGTCACGAGGAGCATCAACCCGAGGAGGATCAAGAAGCCGATGAAGTGGATCATCCCCTCCCGCTCGGGCGGGATCGGCCTCTTCGTCACCAGTTCGTACAGGGCGAACGCGGCCCGGCTTCCGTCCAGGGCGGGGAACGGGATGAGGTTGAGGATCCCGAGGCTCAGGCTCAGGTAGGAGAAGATCCACAAAAAGACGCTCCCGCCTTGATGCATCCCTTCCCCGAGCAACCTCGCTATCCCGATCGGGCCGGCGAGCGACTTGGTCGGCGAGATCCGCCCGGTGAGCATTCCGCGGAACAGGTCCCCCATCATCCGCAGGTCGTCCGCGAACTGCCCCGCTCCGAGGACGATCCCGGAGGCGAATCCCGGCCGGAGCATCTCCGTCCCGAAGTCTCCGAGTTTGACCCCGACGAAGAGCTGATCCAGCGTCATCCCGTCGATGTTGAACTTGAACTTCAACCGCTCGCCGTCTCGAACGACGGTCAGCGTGATCGAATCGCGGGGGAGGAGTTCGCTCAGCCGATTGACGATTCCCACCCCGGTCCTCACCTCGACCCCGTCGATGGCGACTATCTTGTCCCCGGGCCGGAGTCCGGCCAGGTAAAACCGGGAAGAGGGGTCGAGAGACTTTATCTCGTTGGTGTAGGCGACCGGGAGGAAGTACGCCCCCACCAGGTACCTCCCCTCCTTCTCGTCGAACGCGGGGGTGATCTCGACATGCTCCTGTTTCCCGTCCCGCTCGATGAGGAAGTCCACCGGGGCCCCGCTCGCCGCTTGGATCAGTCGGCTGACGGCGTCTATGTCGTGCACCGGATGCCCGTCGATCTCGAGGATGCGGTCCCCCGGCTGAAGCACGGCCGCGGCGGGCTTTCCCGGGATGGTGTCGGCGACCTGGAGGACCGGTATCCCGAACCCCCACAGGGCGAAGACCGCGACGAGGAAGGTGGTGAGGAGGTTCATCGCCGGCCCGGCGAGGCTGATCACGATCCGGACGAGGGGC
Organism: Fidelibacterota bacterium; assembly: GCA_024278395.1. Classification (GTDB taxonomy): domain Bacteria; phylum Bipolaricaulota; class Bipolaricaulia; order UBA7950; family UBA9294; genus S016-54. The sequence goes on from JAJRTG010000179.1 coordinate 2,338, forward strand.
GGCTTGCTGTAGAGAAGCCGGTCGGTCGGGATGTCGGGCGATGCTTCGCGTGCGTCCTCCCCCGCCATCCGCACGTAACCCCCGAACGGGATCGCCCGGATCGAGTATCTCGTCTCCCCTTTTCTGAGCGAGAACAGCTTCGGCCCGAACCCGATCGCGAACTCCTCCACGTACACTCCGGAGACCTTCGCCGCCAGGAAGTGTCCCCCTTCGTGCACCCCGACGAGGACGAGGATCGTTCCGACAAACAGCAAGAATGAGATCAACTGAGCTCCTCCACGCGCATGAACAGCGCGTTCTTCGTCTCCGGGGTTATCCGCACCCGCTCGGAGAGCCTCACCCCGACCACCCATATTATCCCATCCTGATCGCAGAGGAGCGGGAGGGACCCGCGGTCGTAGAACGGTACCCGCTCGTCGATCAGGAAGTCCTTCAGCTTCTTCTCCCCGTTCATCCCGAGCGGCTGGAAGCGATCCCCGGGACGGCGCGTACGCAGGACCAGGGGGAAGCGGACCCGATCCGCGTCCGCGACCTCGGATGAGGGGTCGGTGGGCAGTCCCTCCGCCCGATTCCACGGGCGCGGCTCAAGGATGAGGGAGATCCCGAGCTCGGGCACGTCGGTCCTCCCGAGCCCCACCTCGATCGGTGAGAATGAGGGCGCCTCCCGCCGCTTGCGGCCGAGGACGAGACGCTCCCTCTCGATGTAGGCGCGGATCCCTGGGAGGTGAAGGGTCCCGTGCGCGCGCGGCGAGGCGGCGAGCCCGCGCAGCGCGTCGATATGGGCCTTCGTGATTCCGGCAAGCCCGCCGCGCGCCCTTTCGATCCCCCGCCGGAGGACGAGCCCCTGCACCGCGGGGGGGAGCGCCGAAAGCCGCGCCCGGTCCAGGACGACATCTTCCCCCTCGCTCCTGAGCGCGTCCTTCAGGATCGGGGCGAGGAGCAGATCCACGGCCTCCTCTTCTTCCCGGATGAGGGCGGCGACGCGGGCGATCGCCTCTTTCGCACGCGGATTCAACTCCTCGAGGAGCGGGAGGACCCGGTGGCGGATCAGGTTGCGGGTGAACCTGACGTCCTTGTTCGTCTCGTCCTCACGCCAGGACAGCCCGCGGGCACGCGCGTACTCGACGATCTCCTCCCGGGTCGTCTCGATGAGCGGACGAACGTAGGGAAGGCTCACCGGCTGGATCCCGGAGAGGCCTGTCGGTCCGGTCCCCCGCACCAGATGGAAGATCACGGTCTCCACGAGGTCGTCTCGGGTGTGGCCGAGGGCGATGCGCCCAGCGCCGGCCTCCTTCGCTGCGCGCTCCAGGAACCCGCGCCGCACCCGCCTCCCCGCCTCCTCCAGGCTGAGTCCTTCGCTCCTGCTCACCCCGGGGACGTCGGCGCGGTCCAAGATCACCCGGATCCCGAGCCGATCGCCGAGCTCAGAGACGAAGCGCGCGTCGGCCCGCGCCGCCTCCCCTCGGATCCCGTGGTCGAGGTGCCCGATGACCAGCCGCTCTTTGGGAAGGATCCGGCTCAGGATATCGAGGAGCACTACCGAATCGACCCCCCCGGAGACGGCGACTAGGATCTTCCCTTCGTCGAGCATCCTGTAGCGGTCGATCGTCCCTTTTACCTTTTC
>JAJRTG010000180.1 GCA_024278395.1 Fidelibacterota bacterium
ATCAGGAAGTTTCCGAGGTCCCCGCCGGTCGTGCGGTGCGCCTCGTCGACGAGCACGAAGATGTTCTCCCTCTCGTTGATTTCCGCCGGGATCTTATCGAATTTGTGGATCATAGATACGATCAGCCCGCGGGTGTCCGCGGCCAGCAGGTCCTGCAGGTGTCGTTTGCTCCGCGCGACCTCTACGTGCCCAAAGCCGACGGCGGAGAGGTTCCCGAACATCTGCTGTTCGAGCTCGTTTCGATCCACGAGCATGACCACGGTCGGGTTCTCGAACGCCGGGTCCTCGATCAGGTGCTTGGCCACGGTGATCATTGTGTAGGTCTTTCCCGACCCCTGCGTGTGCCAGACCAGCCCGCGGCGCTTCTCGGGGTCGCGCGCCCGCCGGATGACCCGCTCCGCCGCGCGCATCTGATGTGGCCGGAGAATCACTTTGGTGAGATCTCCGTCTTTGCGCACAAACAGGATGAACTCGGTGAGGGCGCGCAGGACCCGCTGCGGGGAGATGAACCCCTTGACGAGTGTCTCGAAGTCCCCGGCCTGTTCGTCCCGCCAGTTGAACAACGCCTTGCGGGAGAGGCTCCACGTCGGCCCGTAGAAGAACCGGACGAGGTGGGTGAGGGCGTGCAGTTGCAGGATCGCCATCAGCTCCGGCCCCTCGCGGTGGTAGCGGCGGATCTGGTCGAACGCCTCGGCGATCCCCTCGATCTTCGTCGCCGCCTTCGTCTCCACCACGATCACCGGGATCCCGTTCACGAGGAAGACCACGTCCGGCCGGATGGTGTGCGTCCCGTTGGCGAAGACGAACTCGTCCGTCACGTGAAACGCGTTCGCCTCTAGGTTCTCGGGATCGAGCAGGCGGACGTTCCGCTCGCGCCGTTCCTCCTCCACGAACACCGTCTTCAGCCCGCGCAGGTATTCCCACGCCTCCAGGTTCCCCTCGATGTTCGGGCGCACCCGCACGAGCCTGCGGATCACCGCTTCCGCCCTTGCAAGGTCGACGACACCGGGGTTGAGCCGCTGGAGCTGTCGGATTACGACCTCATGCAGCACCGGGCTCTCCGCACCGCGGCGCAGGCGGAGGGCCTCATCCGGTGGGAGGTACTCCCAGCCCGCCTCGACGGCATAACGGATCAGCGGACTTTGCACCGTGCCGCGTTCACTGCCCAAGGTCATGGCTGTTTCACCCCCTTGGTTCGATCACCGCCGTTGCAACAGCTCCTCGATGAGTGCCTGACGATGCATCTCGAGATACGCCGCGATCTCTTTCAGGATGCCGCTCAACGTGCCTACCCTCAGCGGCTTGTGTTTGGGGATGGTGACGCGGTGCTCCGGGCCTTTGCAGGAAGAGACCAGGCGCATGTGACTCCCCGTCTGGCGCACAACCTGATAGCTGTAGCGGGTCAAGAGCTGTGCCAGCTCCTCCCCACCGAGATCGCGCGGCAGCTTCATGCGGAGATGACTTCCTCCCGAACCATATGGAGCCGAATGACCGCAGGGCGCTCGTCCTCGTCGAAGTGGCACTGCACCGCATCGCGCACCTGCTCCTTGAGCGCCTCGAAGTTCTCGGCTTCGGTGAAGATCGCGTGTCCCAGCGCCCGCGCCTCGTAGCCGCCCTCTGGGGACTCCTCAACCAGAAAGATGATCTCCTTATCCACCATGTTTCACTCCTTCATCGTATGATAACTCTTTTACCCGCACCTCACCCGTCATCAGGTGATGCAGCAGCGTCTTAAACAGTGCCCCCAGCGCCGCCTTACGCTGCTCCTCCGCCTCGATCTTGCGGTCCACGGCTTGCAGGGTGCGGACGATTTTGCGCTGTTCGGGAATGGGAGGAAGAGGAATGAAGAGATTTTTTGCAATAGTTGTGTTCAGATTGGCTTGTGTTCCTCGGGGAGCAATTTTTTCGAGATAGGTTTTTATATTTTCGATCCAGTAGTACAGGTAAAATTCATGAAGCTTAGAGGCCTCTAAGTCAAGAAATGCCAGATAACCGTCGTGAATACATCCGTCGGTCCCAAGGAATGCTGGTATCCCAACAGTGCCGCTATTAGTTACAACAAAAGTGCCGCGTTTTAGAAATCGGCTTTTCTTCTTTCCTTCCTCGGTCAAATATTCATCTGTAGCGGTAATGTATAGTCCTCTTTTATATTTGGTTAAGTCCGAAATTTTAATCCAGTGGATGCCCGTTGCTCGCTTTGAAAAATATCTCGGATCGCCTTTTGGACGCGGAGATCCTCCTCGCACAATCCTGCATAAATCCCCTAATTTTACCAATTCCCAATCCTCCGGCACCGGACCGATCTCGGTCTCCTTGAGCCTGACCTGCTCGGCTTGGTCGAGGGGAACGGGGCCGTAGGTGAACAGATGCCGCATCAGCGATTTCTTCAGCTCGCGCGCGGCTTGAATGACCTTCTCCGTAGCCTCCTTCGCCCGCTGGACGGTGCGCAGCACATGAGCAATAGCCCTCTGTTCGGGAAGGGGTGGGAGTGGGATTTGAAGCTTGAAGAACGCTCTCGTATCCACTCGTTGTCTGCTTGGTGTTGAACCGCTGACAAGCTCTCTTGCCTTCGGCATGATGTGCTGTGACCAGCATAGGAAGAAAAGAAACAGAGAGTCTGCTGATTGGTCTTTAGGTCTTAAAGGAATGAACTCTGTTGAAGCAATCTTCCTTCTATTTGAAGTTTCAACAAGCCAAACCTTCGGGACCCTTGGATTAAGTTTTCCAAATAACACATCATCTTCTTCAACAACAAGCTTTTGGCTCTTAATGTTCTTGCCATATTCTGGTAAAGCCTTACCTACATCCTGATAAGCAGGAATGCTGTAGTAATCGAAAATCTCTTCAGAATGCTGGATTGGGTTAAGAGTCGACTTGAACGGAGGAGATACCTCTCCCAGCCGCACCACCTCCCACTCCTCCGGCAGCGGGCCGAGTTCGGTCATCTTGAAGCCGTTGGGAAGGTCCTTCTTCATCTCAGCCTTCATCTTCCCATCGGCGTAACCGACGTTCTATTTCATCCTTCGGGAACCAACTGCCCGCGTCAACCATTTGTCTGAGCCCCGTCGAAGCCTTGAGGCTATCAATCACCTCATAGACCAACATCTGGTCAAGTATCCATAGCGTCCCGTGTACTTCAACTCCTTCGGTATGTGCAGCTTTTCGCAAGGGTCCATCGTCGGTCAGGAGCACCGCTCCTTCCTCCATGGTTTGTACCAAGGCAAATAAATCCCGCCGAGATGGACGACTGTAGCGTGCGGCCATCTGAACAACTGCTTCTACCTGCGATCCCGAAAGCTCACAACGTCGGACGCCGTGGTTTTCTAACCATGTGCCGCTCGGGTCTGTGAGTTCCTCCTCTAAAATCACATCCGGCACCAGCCAGTTAAACGGGAGTTCCAGGGCGGCCTCAATGAGGTTTCCGTCTTTAAGGCTGATCCAAACACTGCTATCAGTAACGCAATCCAACCTCTAGGCCTCCGTGCTCCTCAGCCACTTTCTGGCGGAACTTTTCTACGGATTGACCCAATAGCTCCGCTGCCTTCTTCGAGGAGATGATCCCTTCTACCAGGGCTTGCATGACCAATCGCTCAAACCTGGTGGGCTGTTCGGGAGGATAAGCATCTCCCGGCTCCTTCCGGTGCCACCCTCGGGCTCGAAACGCCCGGTTCAAGGCTTGAAACTTCGCGTTCGACAAGATGCCCAGATCTTTAGCCCTGTAGAGCCAAGCCTGCATGGAAAGGCCATACTTGTGCTTGAGAAGGTGGAGTTCGTAGATATCCAGTATACGACGCCGATTGCCCAACTCAAACTTTACCACCGGCTCCGGAACAAGGAAGGCTCCAGCGAACCGAGACGCTGCCTTTTCGGGATTTAACTCCCCTTTTACCTTAAGCAAGAGATGTCCAAGCTCGTGGGCTAAGTTGAACCGCATACGGTCGCCAGGAATACCGCTCTTGACCGCAATTACAGGGAGTCGTCCGTCAATGTCGACAAAGAACGTACAGGCATCGAATTGTTCGCCAGCTTCAACCCGACCTACCTTGATTCCCTTGTCTTCCAGGAGTTGTACTAGGTTTTCTATAGGGTCCAGGCCAAGCTGCCATGCTTCCCGCAGGGCCAAGACGGCGGCTTCTATGTCTCTCCCAGTTTTAACTTCGTAAGGGAATCCTTCCGGATAGACGAATTTTGGAACACCAAGCTGGAGGATATTCTCGATTTCCAGATACCGTTCCAGCCAGTCTTGGATGATGGCTAAAACGGTGTTTGCTTTCTTGCGGCCAAAATTGCTTCGTTTACGGAATGCTGGGGTGATATTTTTCACAAAAGTTGGCCGAATAAAGAACTCCACTTGGACGCCCAACGCCCGCGCCAATCGCAGAAGAACCTCTGATCCAGGGGTAAGCTTGTCTTGTTCGTATTTTGAGATTGCCGTAGCGCTAAGGCCAACTCGTTCGGCCAGGGCCCGTTGCGACATCTCTCGCAAACGTCGTGCCTGCTTAATCCGTTCCCCAATCATCCCTCCCTCCTTTGGTTTACATTCTAGCGGTTAAATATGACATTTATCAACCACAAGGCTCGCCCGGGTTAGTTTCTCTCGCCACCTTCTAACTTACGTGTTTAACTTTTTCCTACTTCTCTAGTCTCTCCTCCGGCAGGGGACCGAGTTCGGTCATCTTGAAGCCCGCGGGGAGATCCATGAAGTTTTGTGCGTCTGTATCACGCGACTCACGCATCGCTATTGCTCGAATGGCCCTTTGCCCTGTTCGCCGTGTACACCCTCACGCCACAGCGAGCCGCGGTCTGCCGGAGCCTCTCGTCCTGTGTAGCGAGCGGGAGCCCACGGCGCATCGCCAGGTCCAGATATGAGGCGTCGTAGGTGGACAGCCCATGCTCGCGCGCCAGGGCTAGGATCTCGCTCAGCATCCGCTCCGGCGTCTCCTGCTCGACGACGACGGGAAGCGCTTGTAGTAGGGTCAGAAACAGCACCGCATCCGCATGAGCGAGCCGGCCGCGGCGCTCAGCCATGAGGATTCCGTTCCCGACTTCGAGCGGCCAGATGGCGGGAACGACTGCCTCCCCGTTTTCCAGCGTTCGCAATACCGCTTTGGTATAGGGATTCGTCTCCTCCTTGAACGCCCAGGCCAGGCTCACCGATGCATCGAGGACGAACGACGTTTCAGCCATTAGACACGCCCTTCTTCGATCAGATCCCGCAAAGAAAGCCCATCGAGGCTGTGCTCCTCCCCAAACGCCTCGATCGCGGCGATCACCTCCTTCGGATCCCTCCGGCTGCCGGGGAAAACGGGCTCGAGGACAGCCACGGGCACGCCGTGCTTGGTGATCACGATCCGCTCCCCCTGGGCCACACGCTCCAAAAGCCGGGAAAGATTGGTCTTTGCTTCATAGGCACCGACGGTAATCACACCCCACCTCCGAAACAGACTAGTCTAAGACTAGTATAAATGGTCAGGAAACGGCCGTCAAGTGAGCTGATCCCTCAAACCCAATTGGGTCAAGATATCGCGAAGTTCCCGATCAGCCTCCGCCCGCTCCTCCTCCGCCTCCTGCAGGAGGACGACGGCCTCCTCCAGCGGGATGACCTCCTCCTCGTCGTTGCTCGCCACGTATCGGCTGGGACTCAAGTTGTAGTCGTTGCGGGCGGCCTCTTCTTTGGTAATGATCGCCGACAGGCCATCCTCCGCGCGCCAGTCGTGGTAGATGCCGGCGATCGCGGCGATGTGCTCGTCGGTGAGGTAGTTCTTCGGCCGTCCCTTAGCGAAGTGTTTGGCCGCGTTTATCAGCAGGATCTCCCCGGGATGCGGCTTGTCCTTGTTGATGACCAGGATCACCGCCGGGGCGGTGGTGTTGTAGAACAGGTTCTCCGGAAGGAGGAGCACGGCTTCGATCAGATCGTGCTCGACGAACGCCTTACGGATGTCGCGCTCGCGGTTGGACCCCTTGTTCCCCGATCCGCGGGAGACGGCGCCGGTGTCGATCACGAGCGCCATCCTCCCCTGTTGCTTGAGGGAGGCGACCATGTGCTGAATCCAGCCCCAGTCGGCGCTCGATGCGGGCGGGATCCCGAACCGGAACCGCTCGTAGGGATCGTGCTCGTAGGTCGCGAGGTCGAAGTTCTGGTTCCACATCGGATTGGCGGTGACGAGGTCGAAGGTGCGGAGGCGGCCGTCGGGAGCGAGGAACGCTGGCCGGTGCATCGTGTCTCCGAGCGCGATCTCCGCCTCCATGCGGTGGACGAACGCGTTCATCCGCGCCATGGCGAACGTGGACGGGTTGATCTCCTGGCCGTACAGGCTGAGCGGTGGAAGCTGCGGCGGGAGGACGCGCCGGCCGTTCTCCTCCTCCCCGTGCGTTTCCAACAGGCGCAGGTGGCACTTGATGAGAAGCCCGCCCGAGCCGCAGCACGGGTCGTACACCTCCATCCCGGGCTGCGGGGCGAGGATCCGCGCCATCAGGAGTGAGACCTCGCTCGGGGTGTAGAACTCACCCGCACTCTGCCCCTGCCCCTCCGCGAACTTGCGCAACAGGTACTCGTACGCACGCCCGAGGATGTCCGGCTCGACGTCGTCGAGCCCAAGGCGGTGGCGGCTCAAAACCTGGATCAGAGAGGCGAGGCGGGCGTCGTCGACGATCCGCTGGCCGGCGGCGGTCTCGTTGAAGTCCCTGATGTCGATCACCCCCTGGAGCTTCGGGTTCTCCCGCGCCACCGCACGCACGGCATCGGTGAGATACTCGCCGAGTCCGGTGGTGCGACGGGAGATGTTCTCCCAGCGGGCCTGTTCCGGGATGTAGAACCAGACGACCTTGTGATCCCGTTCAACCAGGGCGGACGCCTTCCCCATCCCGCCGAACTCCTCGCCCAGGCGCCGGACCTCGTCCTCGAACACGTCGGAGAGACGCTTGAGAAAGACGAGCGGAAGGATGTAATCCTTGAACTTAGGGGCATCGAGCGGTCCGCGGATGACGCACGCCGCCTCCCACAGCCAGCTTTCCAGTGCGGAGATGTCGAGCGTGCCCAAAGCAAACCTCCCGACGGTGTAAGTTGACCGGAGTTTATCGGATGTTCGCGACGGCGACAAACCGGGGGTCACCGGCGGCGGAAGAGGTACGAGATCAGGGTGAGGAGGGCTGAGATGAGGAGCATGGTGGTGATCGGGAAGTATATGACGTATCCGTCCCGCTCGATGCGGATGTCGCCCGGGAGCTGCCCGAGGAACGGGATCTTCCCCCACAGGAAAAGCCCGAGCAGAACGAGGACCACTCCTGTGATCACAAGAAGCTTTCCGATCGCGGTGAACCCTTCCATGCCCGCAATGATACCAAATTCCCCGGCTGTGCAGAGGCGGCCTGCCCAGCGGATGCATTGCCAACGCCGCTGCGGCGGGTTATCCTGAATCGAAAAGGAGGGATATAAATGGCGGACATTGTCATATTCGTTGAAGACGGGTACGAGGAGTTCGAGCTGTGGGTCCCCTACTATCGGTTCCTTGAGGCCGGGCTCACGGTGGAGGTGGTGGGAAACGAGCGGCGGATCTACACCGGAAAGCACGGGATCGGAGTGGAAGCAACCGCGACGTTCTCCGGGGTCGATCTCGCTGGGGTGCGGGCGCTCGTCATCCCGGGCGGACACGCCCCGGACCGGCTGCGGCTGCATGAGGCCGCGGTGGAGCTGGTGCGGAAGGCGGATGCCGCCGGGATCGTGATCGCGGCGATCTGCCACGCCGGTTCGGTCCTCGTCTCGGCCGGGATCGTCCCGGGCCGGCGCCTCACCTCCTACCGCTCGATCCGCGACGATCTCCTCGCCGCCGGGGCGGACTGGGTCGATGAAGCGGTAGTGGTCGACCGCAACCTGATCACCTCGCGCACCCCGCGCGACCTGCCCCGGTTCCTCCCGGCGATCCTGAACGCCCTTGAATGAACGGAACCCTGTACATCGTTGCAACCCCGATCGGAAACCTTGAAGACATCACCCTGCGGGCGATCCGGACGCTGCGTGGGGTCGATTTCATCCTCGCCGAGGACACGCGCACGACCTCGAGGCTCCTCGCCCGCTACCGGATCACCACCCCGTTCTACCGCAGCTACTACCAGGGGGTGGAGGGAGAGCGGATCGAGCCGGTGATCCGCCTCCTGCGGGAAGGGAAGGACATCGCCCTCGTCACCGACGCCGGGACCCCGCTTTTGAGCGACCCGGGCTATCCCCTCGTCCGCGCCGCGGTCGAACACAGGATCCGGATCGTCCCGATCCCCGGGCCGAGCGCCGCGCTTGCCGCCCTCGTCGCCTCCGGACTGCCACCGGATCGGTTCTGCTTCGAGGGGATCCTCCCCCGGAAGGAGTCCGAGCGGCGCAGGAGGATCGAGGCCCTGAGAAACGAGGACCGGACGACGATCATCTACGAGTCGCCGCACCGCATCATCTCCACCCTCAAGATCCTCGCCGAGCTGATCCCCGACCGGACGCTCGTCCTCGCCCGCGAGATCACCAAGGTGCATGAGGAGTTCATCCGCGGGACCCCGGAGGAGATCCTCCAGA
>JAJRTG010000181.1 GCA_024278395.1 Fidelibacterota bacterium
CCTCGTTGAGCAGCGGGATGAGCGCCCTCTCCTCCTCGGATGCGAGGACGAATATACGGACCTCCCCCACCCGTTCTTTGCGCATGGTGAAGAGGAGGGCGCACACCGCCGGGCCGTGCTCCCCGATGACCGTCAGCCTGCGCGCCCTGATCCCGAAGAGCCGACCGAGGAAACGCAGCTTGTACGGTCGACTGTGCCACCTCCTCTGTCGAGCGCGGATCAGGTCGCTCCTGCGTGTGCGCCTGAGGGTGAACCCGGATTCAGCGGGGAGTTCGAGCGGGAGAGGGTGTTCATAGACGGTGGTGGACGTGTAGGGGGTGAAGCCGACCTTCTCGACCAGGTGCTGCGCCGTTGCATTTAGCGGCGAAGCGTGCGCCTCGGCGTAGCCCGCCCGGCGGAGCCTTTCCACCCCTTCCTCGATCAGGCGGGAGGCGATGCCCCTGCCCCGAAATTCGGGTAGGACATAGACCCCGGTAAGGGATGGGATCCCATGCCCGACGACGGTGAGGCACCCGATCGGCCTTTCCCCGTACCGGGCGATCAGGACGAACGCTTCGTGCCCGGTGATGCGCTTCACCAGCTTGAGGGGGATCCCGCCTCCGAGGAGGAGGAACCGGAGGATCCGCCCGAGGCGGTCAAGATCGGTCCCTAGCTCCCCGAGTTCTCCTCCGAATCCGGCCCGGAGGAATTCGATGTAGCTTGGAATGTCCCGGCGGGTGATGTCGTCGATCGTGATCTCCATGGTTCTCAGTCTACAAGTGGGTACCAGCTTGGACAAGGGGTGCTTGGGGAACGGACGAGCCGATGGTATCCTTCAAGGTGAAATGGAAAGAGAGCTGTGGAAGGAGATCCTGCAAGCGCGTACCCGGATCGCTCCGTTCGCCCACATGACTCCGGTCATGACCAGTTCTTCTATAGATCGGTCAGTCGGGAGCTGGTGTTTCTTTAAATGCGAGAACTTTCAGCGCACAGGCTCGTTCAAGTTCCGCGGGGCGGTGAACGCAATCGCATCCCTTCCCGCGGTTGCGCGGGCACGCGGGGTCGTCACCCACTCCTCCGGGAACCATGGTCAGGCCCTCGCCCTGGCGGCGCGGGAGTTCCGGATCCCGGCGTTCATCGTCATCCCGGAGGATGCTCCCCGGGTGAAGCTCTCCGCCGCGCGCGAATACGGAGCGGAAGTCGTCCTCTGCGCCCCGACCCAGAGGGCCCGGGAGGAGACGGCGAGAAGGATCGCACAGGAGACCGGAGCGGTGTTTGTCGACTCACACGACGATCCCACGGTGATCGCCGGACAGGGGACAGCGGTGCTCGAGCTCCTCGAGGAGGCGGGCCCTCTCGACGTCGTCCTGGTGCCGATCGGCGGTGGCGGTCTTGCCTCGGGGACGGTGGTGGCCGTTGCGAACACCTCTCCGGGGACAAGGGTGATCGGGTGCGAGCCAGCCGGAGCCGACGATGCCTACCGCTCCCTTGAAGAAGGAAGGAGGATCACTGATTTCACCCCCCGTACGGTCGCCGACGGCCTGCGCACCACCCTCGGGGCCCTCAACTTTCGGATCATCGAGCGATTTATCGATACAATCGTTCGGGTTTCCGATGAGGAGATCATCTCCGCGATGCGGCTGATCTGGGAGAGGATGAAGATCGTGGTCGAGCCGTCGAGCGCGGTCGCCCTCGCTCCTCTCCTCTCCGGGGGGCTGGACATGAAAGGCAAAAGGGTCGGGATCATCCTCACCGGCGGGAATGTCGACCTTGCCCGATTCTTCCGGTTTCTTCTGGATGGATCATAGTTTTTCCCGGTCAAGAAGAGGTTTTCTTTCCACTTGACAGCGGGGTTTTCCCGGATTATCTTTCTTTTATGAGGACAACCTTTGATCGTATCGATAATAAGGAGGTGTCGATGCGGGTGAAGGTTCTTGCAGGGCTGGAGCTGGGCTTGGTGTTAATTCTCCTTACAGGTGTTCTCTCCCTTGGACAGGGAGTGGTGATCAACGAGGTGGCATGGGCCGGGACGGCGGCGAGTCCGAGCGACGAGTGGATCGAGCTTTACAACGTCTCGGACACCGCGGTCGATCTCACCGGGTGGACCCTCTCCTTCGGTGGAACCGTTATCGATCTCGGAAGCGGTGCGAGGACCGTGATCCCTCCCGGCGGGTATTTCCTCCTTGAGCGGAGCGACGATGTCACGATCTCGGATATCGCAGCCGATCTCATCTACAAGGGAACGCTTCCCAACTCAGGGACGGTGATAGAGCTGATCGATCCGAGCGGTGAGGTGGTCGATACGGCCAACTCCGGGTGCGAGGAAGGCTGGTTCGCCGGCGTGGCCGCCGGCGCCTACGCATCGATGGAGCGGATCGACCCGACCGGGCCGGACGTTCCCGAAAACTGGGGGACCAACGACGGGATACATCGGGTAGGAACCGACACGGACGGAAACCCGATAAACGGGACTCCGAAGGCGAAGAATTCGACGACGATCGCCTACGAGACGGTACCGCGGGTGCAGGTCATCGCCCCCGCGGAGGAGGGGGAGGTCATCTCCGGTCTCTACCTCATCTCCTGGGCGGCGCACGATCCTGACGGGGACGATTCCGGGCTCAAGATCGACATCTACTTCTCCCCAGACGGCGGGAGGAACTGGGAGCTGATCGCCGCGGGGTTGGCGAACGGAGGGAGCTACGCCTGGGACACGACCGGGGTCGAGAACGGGGAGAACTACGTGCTTAAGGTGGTGGCCACCGATCCGAACGCCCTCTCCGGGGAGGGTAACAGCTCGATCTTCACTGTTTCGAACCCGGGCTAGCAGTACGGATTCCGCACAGCTTGCGGATCTCGGGAAGGCGGGCGAGGACCTCTTCCTCGCCCGCCTTCACCGCTTGGGAGAGCCTGCTGAAGGCGAGCATGGTTATCCCGGATACCCGTGGTCTCAGCAGGATGAATCTACCGTTCAATCTTTCTTCTGCTTCCTTGAGTTGCAGTTCGGTGAGGGCGTGCGACGTTATCCGTTGCGATTGGAACATGACGTCGAGGCTTGTCTTCGCCCTCATCCCCTCCATCGGCGCTCCGGCGTCGACCGCGATCACCGTCTCCGCCCCCAGCTCGATCGCCGCGTCGATCGGGATCTTGTCGATTATCCCGCCGTCGGTCAGGTACATCCCCTTGATCCGCACCGGAGGGAATATCCCGGGTATGGCCGCGCTCGCCGCCACCGCACGATAGATCGGTCCCTCTTTCAGAAGGACCCTCTCCCCGGTCGTTAGGTCGGCCGCCACCGCAGCGAACGGGATCTCCGTGTCCGAGAAGCTCTTCTTCGCGGTCAGAAGCGAAAACAATTCGTACATGCGCGCGAGCCGCTCCGGCGGGCTCGTTATCTCTTCCAGGTCCACCCCGCGTACGTACTCGACCACCCCGCGCCCGATCGCCCGCTGGATCTCCCGGGTGGTGCTCTCCGAGACCCCGAGCATCTCGTTCAGGTTGAGGTTGGAAAGGAGGAGGTAGAGCTTCTTCAGGTCCATCCCCAGGGCCTTCACAGCTCCGACCGCCGCCCCCATGCTCGTCCCGGTGATGACATCGACCGGGATCCCGTGCTCCTTCAGGGCCATGAGGATCCCGAGGTGGGCGAACCCGCGCGCTCCTCCTCCTCCGAGCGCGAGACCGATCTTCCTCCGTTTACGCAAAAGAAAACCCCCTTCACCCGGATGGTAGCCGGGCGAAGGGGGTGAAAGCAAGTTCAGGTTAGGTTAGTACATCGGAGGAGGCGGGGCAGGGTTCTCTTCCTTCTCCTTGATCTCCGCCACGAGTGCGTCGGTCGTCAGGAGCATTCCCGCGATCGAGACCGCGTTCTGCAGCGCCGAGCGGGTCACCTTCTTCGGGTCGATGATCCCAGCCTCGAACATATCGCGGAACTCGCCGGTGAGGACGTCGAACCCGACTCCGGGCTTCTGCTCCTTCACCTTCTCCACGATGATCGCGCCCTCGTAGCCGGCGTTGTCCGCCAACTGGCGCAGCGGGGCCTCGATCGCCTTGCGCAGGATGTTCACCCCGATCTGCTCGTCGCCCTCGAGCTTGAGCCCATCGAGCGCCTTGGCCGCGTTGATCAGGGCCGTCCCACCGCCGGGGAGGATCCCCTCGTCGACGGCGGCCTTGGTCGCCTCCAGGGCGTCCTCCATCCGATGCTTCTTCTCGGAGAGCTCGGTCTCGGTCGCCGCTCCGACCTTGATCACCGCAACTCCGCCGGCGAGCTTCGCCTTCCGCTCCTCCAGCTTCTCG
>JAJRTG010000182.1 GCA_024278395.1 Fidelibacterota bacterium
AACAGGATGAGATGCTCGCGGAGGCGCTGCGGGTCGTACGCCCGGGCGGGAGTCTGATCGTCGCTGAGTATTTCCCCCCCAGGAGGATGAACACCACATGGGCGTTCATCCAAGGGATCGAACGGCTCGCCGGAAAAGAGCACTTCCGCAACTTCCGCGGGTTCGTGCGCGCCGGCGGGGCGGAACGGTTCATCGCGCGACTGCCGAGGACGGCACGACAGGAGCGTATCTTCAACGGAACGATCGAGCTCATCGTCGCAAAGAAGCCTTGAAAAATATCCGAACCCCACCGTCCGATTTACTTGACAATCCCCCGTTGTACACTGTAAGATACGATGGTCCAGAGGGATAGGCAGTAACGAGACAACCCGCTAGTTTGGAGGAACTGGATGCCCGCATTCTTGGCTACGTCGATCGTCGCCTACGTCCTCTATCTTATTTTGACTCTGTTCACCGGGCGCGTCGGCCTGTGGAGCGCTGGAGAGCTGATCTCCGGCGCGGTTCTATCCCTGATCGCAGGAGCGATCGCCTACCGGGTCTCGTTCGAGAAGGAACGGGCGGGCGAGAAGAGCAGCATGCGCCTGCTCAACCCGCTCAGACTCATTTACTTCCTGCTCTACCTGATCGGACCGTTCTTCATCGCCATGGCGAAAGCGAACCTCGACGTCGCCTATCGCGTGATCACCGGGAGGATCCGCCCGGGGATCGTCAGGATCTCGCCCGGATTGAAGACAGACTTCGGGATAACCCTGCTCGCCAACTCGATCACCCTTACCCCTGGGACCCTGTCCGTCGACGTAGACGAGGATACAAGGGACCTCTACGTGCACTGGATAAACGTCAAGGATCCGGAGCCATCCTGTGCGGAGGTCTGCGGCAACTTCGCCGATTGGGCAAGGAGGATCGCGGAATGATCGTCGACCCGATCGTCTTTTTTATTGTCGCCATATTCTTCCTTCTCTTCACCATATTCAGCATGGTCCGCCTCGGGCTCGGGCCGACGACCGGAGATCGGATCGTGGCGCTCGACACGATAAACACCCTGGTCGTATCCGGGATGATCGTCCTGAGCGCGGCGTACAACGAGGTGATCTTCGTCGATGTGGCGATCATCTACGCGCTCCTGTCGTTCGTGGGGACGCTCTACGTCGCCCGCTACCTGGAGGGGGGGCTATGAACATCCTGATTTACATCCTTTTCGGCATAGGGCTTGCGTTCAACGGCCTCGGGTCGTTCGCCCTGATCCGGTTCCCTGACGTGTACACGCGCCTGCACTGGGCGACCAAGTGCACCACCTTCGGATCCATCTTCACCACCGCGGCGGTGATCGTCTACGGGTTCGCGCGGGGGGGAGCGGCGTACCACACCCTCGCCATACATTCGATAGTCGCGCTTATCGCACTTCTGATCACCAATCCGACCGGAGCGCACGCCATCGCCCGCGCCACCTACCGAAGCGGAGTAAAACCGAAGTTCGCCGTCGTGGACAAGTTGGAGGAGAAATCATGACCGCACAGGCCGTCATTCAGGTGTTCATCCTCGTCTTGATCCTCGCCGGAGGGATCCTCGCCGTGTGGCTGCGCGACCTGCTCGCGGCGGTGATCGCCCTCGCCGGCGCAAGCCTGCTCGTGTCGCTCGAGTTCTACATCCTGCAGGCGCCGGACGTGGCGATCGCCGAGGCGGGGATCGGAGCGGCCCTAACGACCGCGATCTACGTGATCGCGCTCCGGCGTACCCGCAGAAAGGAGAAGGAATGAAAAAGGCGGTGGTCTTCTCCGCGTTCCTGTTCGTCGCGGCGT
Organism: Fidelibacterota bacterium; assembly: GCA_024278395.1. GTDB lineage: Bacteria > Bipolaricaulota > Bipolaricaulia > UBA7950 > UBA9294 > S016-54. The sequence continues at coordinate 1,800 of JAJRTG010000182.1, forward strand.
TCCTCATCCTGGCGGGGGCGCAGATGCGCCCGTTCGGCGCCCCGACAAGTCCGCTTATGGACGATTACTTCATAAACCACGCGCAGGCCGAGGTCTCGGCGAACAACGTCGTCACCTCCATCGTCTTCGACTACCGCGGTTTCGACACCCTGGGCGAGGCGACGGTGCTGTTCAGCGCCGTCGTGGGGGTGCTCGCGCTCTTCCGCAAACTACGGGAGGACGAACGATGAACGGCGAGATGTCGGTGATCGTGAGGACGATCACGCGCTTCGTGTACGGACTGATCGTCGTGTTCGGTTTCTACGTCATCATGCACGGGCACCTCACCCCGGGAGGCGGGTTCCAAGGGGGAGCGGTTGTGGCGACGGCGTTCGCCCTCCTCATCGTCGCCTTCGGAGCGGCGGGACTCAAGGGAAAGCTCAACGACCATCTCCTGCAGTCCCTGGAGGAGGTGGGAGCCCTCGCCTTCCTCGTCCTCGGGTTCATCGGGATCGGAACAGCCTTCTTCTACAACATCATTGCGAACTCCGGGGCTGTCTTCGGCTCCCCCACCCCGATCGGCCCGAACCCCGGGTTCCTGAACACCGGCGGAACGCTCCCCTGGATGAACTGGGCGGTGGGACTAAAGGTGATGACCGGCCTGGCGAGCGTCGTCCTGGTCATGCTCGTCGGGGCACGCGAGGAGGAAGAAACATGATGATCGGAAACTTCCCGTACATCGTCGCCATGCTGCTTGTGGCCATCGGGATCTACGCCCTCCTTTTCAAGCGCAACCTGATCAAGCTCGTGATCGGGATCTCGCTGGTCGAAACCGGAGTGAACCTGTTCCTGGTCACCCTCGGCTACCGCACCGCCGGGATCGCCCCGATCTATACGTACGCGCCGAACGCAAAGCCGATGGTCCTACCCACCCCGCAGGCCCTCACCCTCACGAGCATCGTCATCGGCCTTGCAACGACGGCGCTCCTGCTATCGTTCGTCGTCTTCATCTACCGCCACTACGGAACCCTGAATGTACGTGAGATAAAGGAGCTGCGAGGATGAACCCACTCTCCTTCCATGCCCCGGTCCTGTTGATCGCGATCCCGCTTCTGGGGGCGTTCGCCGTCCCGCTCATCGGTAGGCTCGGAGCCCATCTCCGCAGGATATTCACCGGCCTGATCGCGCTCCTGACGACGGCGTGCGCCGGGCTGGTGGCAGCGACCGTCTTCTCCGCCGGGACCCCGATCACCTACGTCCTCGGCGGCAGACTCACCCTCCCATCGGGGATGAACTTCCCGATCAGGATCATCCTCGAGGTGGACGGGATGAGCACGTTTATGGTGATCCTCACAGCGCTCATCCTCGTGACGGCGGTCTTCTACAGCTTCTCTTACTGGCGGAGGCGCTCGGGCGGGACGATGTACGACTCCCTCCTCTTCCTCCTCGGGGCCGGGATCTTCGGGATGGAGCTCACCGGGGACATGTTCAACTTCTTCGTCTTCCTGGAGATCACCTCGATCGCGGCCTGCGGGCTGATCGGGTTCCGTGTCTGGCAGGGAAGGTCACAGGAGGCAGCGTTCAAGACGATGGCCCTCTACACCCTATCCGGCCTGTTCGTCCTGCTGGCGATCGGGCTCCTGTATGGGAAGTACGACGGACTCAATATCGCCTACCTAGCAGCACACATCGGGAGCGGTCTCGTCGATCGGATCGCCCTCGGGCTCCTGCTCGTCGCCCTTGCGATGAAGGCGGGCGTGGTGCCCATGCACATGTGGGCTCCGGACGCCTACGGCGAGGCGCCGGCGCCGATCTCGGCCGTGCTGGTGGCGAACTCCCAGGCGAGCCTGTACGGGCTCTTCCGGGTGCTGTTCACCCTGTACGGGCTTGCGATAAGCGTCACGACGCTCGGGTGGATCATGATCGTCCTCGCCCTGCTCACGATATTCATCGGGGTGACGATGGCCCTTATCCAAAGCGACATCAAGCGTCTGATCGCCTACGGCGCCGTCTCCCAGATCGGGTACATGCTCCTCGGGGTGGGGGTGGGGCTGGCGACGAGCGCCGGACAACCCGATTACGGACTGGTGGCGATGCAGGGAGGAATATTCCACATGATAAACGACGCCGCGTGCGTCGGGCTCCTGTTCCTCGCGGCCGGGGTGATCATCCGCGCCGCCGGTACGCGCAATCTGAACATGATGGGCGGGTTGGCCCACGACATGAGATGGACGGCTATGTTCTTCATGATCGGGGCGCTCGCCCTCGCCGGGATCCCCCCGTTCAACGGGTTCGCATCCAAGCTGATGATCTACGAATCCACCTTCCGCTACAGCCCGATCCTGGCGGTGATCGCCATCCTGGGGAGCATCCTCCTCCTCGCCGTCTTCCTGAAGGTATTCCAAGCCGCGTTCCTCGGGCCGCGGACCATCTCCCCGATCGAGCGGCCGTCGAGGCTGATGCTCGCCTCCATGGGAGTTCTGGCGCTCGTCGTGATCGCGTTCGGGCTCTTTCCCGGGTTCTTCGTGCATACGATCGTCGGGCCGGCGGCGAAGGCGCTGTGGCTCGGGCGGGACGCGTACATCGGCGCGGTGATGGGAGGATGATGTGAACACGATCGACACCGGTTACGGAATATGGAACTCCATCGTCTGGACTCTCCTCTTTTTGGGGATCCTGAGTATCGGGTTCTGGATCAGGTCCCTCGGAAGGAAGGACTACAAGGCGGGGACCGGACAGACGAAGGTCTTCCTCTCCGGGAACGAGGAGCCGGACCCGAAGGGGCTGCACGTGCGGGGTGATCACCTCTACTGGGGGATGATCGCCGGATTCTCCGGTTATTACGAGAGGATACGAAGGTGGCACACCGGGATCCTGTCGGATTACGCCGCCTGGTTCATCGGAATCCTGTCGATCATATTCATCATTTTGGGGCTCATAAGGTGAGGTGATATGGCACTTCCTCGTTCGTTCAAGAAGGCTCTATGGGTATTCCACGTCGCCACCGGATCGTGCAACGGCTGCGACATCGAGATCGTGGCCGTCCTCACCCCGCGCTACGATACGGAGAGGTTCGGAATAATGCTCACTGGCACACCCCGCCATGCGGACGTCCTCCTCATCACCGGACCGGTGACCCGGCCGATGCTCCCCCGTCTCAAGCGGATCTACGAACAGACACCGGACCCCAAGGCGGTGGTCGTGGTCGGAAGCTGCGGGTCGACCGGCGGGGTGTTCTACGAGTCGTACAACCTGCAGGGGCCGGTGGACGAGGTGATCCCGGTGGATGTGTACGTCCCCGGTTGTCCGGCGCGGCCGGAGGCGATCATCGACGGAGTGGTGAAGGCGGTCGCCAAGCTGGAACAGGCGGGGGTGAGCAAATGACCCCGGAAGAAATCCTCGCCCCGTTCAGGGAAAAGTTCGGCAACGAGATCCTGGATTCCCACACGGTCGAGCGGAGCGTCGGCACGGTGGAACCGCACCCTGTCTACGACGTGTGGATCGAGGTTCCACGGGAACGGTTGCATGACGCGGTCGAGCTCTTGTGCACCAGCTTCTCGCCCCACCTGTCGGTGATCTCCGGCGACGACCTGGACGACAAGGTCGCGTTCAACTACCACTTCGCCGTCGGGTGGGGGGATAGATACGGAGAGATTACGTTTACCATCAGGACGCTGGTCCCCAAGGACGACTTCCGCCTGCCCACGATCACCGACCTCATCCCCGGCGCCCTCACCTCGGAGCGGGAGAAGCAGGAATTCTACGGGATCACGATCGAGGGGATCCCCGATGGACGGAACCTCTTCCTCCCCGAAGAGATGACGATTCATCCGTGGCGCAATGATCTGGAGGGGGAGACGAAAAAGGAAGTAAAACGCCTGGTAAAGTGGGAGACGCTCGATGGATAACGAGAAGATAAACCTCGAACTGACGTGCAACAGCTGCAACTCGGACGCCGTGACCACCTACTCGGTTCCGATCGGTCCGGTCCATCCGGCGCTCAAGGAGCCGATCCAGTTCACATTCCGACTGAACGGCGAGCGGATCGTGGGGGTGGACATCAAGCCGGGCTATGCCCACCGCGGAATCGAGTACATGGGGCTCAGACGCAACCTGATCCAGGTCCTCTACCTCTCCGAGCGGATATGCGGGATCTGCTCGATCTCCCATCCCCTCGCCCTCACCCAGGCAGTGGAGAACGCCGCCGGGATCGAGGTCCCGCCGCGCGCCCAGTACATCCGCACGATCATCGGGGAGCTGGAGCGGATCCACTCCCACCTCCTGTGGGCGGGGGTGGCCGCACACGAGCTCGGGTTCGACACCCTGCTCCATCTCGTGTGGAGGGTGCGGGAGAAGGTGATGGATCTCCTGGAGCAGCTCACCGGCAACCGCGTCGACTACGCGATCCCGATCTACGGCGGGGTGCGCCGGGACATCCCGGAGGAGAAGGCGCATCTCGCCTATGAGGCGCTCGATTACTACAAAAACCTGCTGCAGGACATGATCGATGCCTTCCTGCATGACAAGTCGGTCGAGATGCGGACCCGCAACGTTGGGGTCCTCTCCTACGACGATGCGGTCCGGCTGTGCGCCGCCGGGCCGACGGCGCGCGCATCGGGGGTGAAGAAGGACGTGCGCCAGGACATGCCGTACCTCGCGTATGCGGACATGGAGATCCACGCGATCACCCCGGAGGACTACAGCAAGGAACCGGTTGGGGACGTGTTCGACAACATCGTCGTGCGCCTCCTCGAGGTCGACCAATCGATCAAGATCATCGAGGGATGTTTGGACAGGATGCCGTCCGGCCCACTCACCTCGATCCCCAAGGTGGCCGCCCTCCTCGGGATCCTGAAGAAGGCGGAGGGGGAAGGGATCGGGCGCCATGAGGCCCCGCGCGGTGAGGTCTTCCATTACATCCGCCTGGAAGCGGGGAGAGAGGAGCCGGTGGCGTGGAAGGTGAAGGCCCCGACCTACTCCAACCTCATGTCGTGGGTCCCCAAGTTCATGGGGGACGAGATCGCGGATATCCCGATCATAGCAGCGTCGATCGACCCGTGCATGTGCTGCATGGACCGGGTGCACCTGATCGACCCGCGGGGGGACGAGACGATAAGGCTGAAGGAGGAGCTCGTTAAGCTCTCGCGGGAGAAGACAAGGAGGAT
>JAJRTG010000183.1 GCA_024278395.1 Fidelibacterota bacterium
AGGTACGGACCCCAACACAGAAGACCGCTCACCGCCTTGCCGCTGTAGGGGAGGGGATTGTTGATCGGCGAGGCGATGATCTGTTCGATCGGTGTCACGCTGGCGTCGATCATAAGCCGTCCGTTCTTGTAGACCTTTGTCGTTTCTCCGCATACCGGGTGTGGCTCAACCTCGCGGCGCACACCGTCGAAGATCGCGTACGCGTCGAGATCGACCCGCTTCCCGTCCTTCGTTCCGAAAAAGATGTTGCTGAACGTGACATCGTTGAACGCGATCCCTTTGAAAGCTTTGTTCACCGTTACGGCGACTCCGTGGACCGCCTGCTCGGTGAGGTGCTCGAGATCGAGCTTTTTCAGGTCTTCCCCGCGTATTGCGACGAGCGGCCCTACATTGGAGGAACCGGCGCCGATCCCGATGAGGCGCGCCTTTCCTCCATGGGCGATGATCGAGTTAGCGATTGCACATAGGGTTCCGTCTCCTCCGACGCCAACTATCGTGTCTACTCCACGGGAGATCATCGCGCCAGAGGCGCTGGTGATGCCGGAAAAATCGCGGGAAAAGGGAAGCTCCACCGGCGTGAACCGTATTCCAATTTCTTCGGCGATCTCGGCCTCGAGGGTGCCCGTGACTATAAACACGGCCTCCGCCTTAATCGTCGCTAGGAGCACGGGCAATAGCTCCCTGATTGCCCCTTCTCCACGGCCCGCAGCGGGGTGAACGATCAGCCCCACTCGTTCGAAGCGCGTCACTTTATCGCTCCTCCTGTCAGCCCGGAAACGAGGTACTTCTGTCCCAGTATGAACAGGATCAGAACAGGGATGCACACGAGAAGCGCCGCGGCGCTCAACGGACCCCAGCGCACCACGCCGCCGGAGCCCATGAACCGCGCCAGGAAGACGGGCAGGGTGTAATGCGCGTTGTCCCGCATGATGACAAGCGCGAAGAAGAACTCGTTCCACGAAAGGAGCAACGAGAACGTCCCCACTGCAAGCAGGCCAGGGACAGAAAGCGGCAAGACGATCTTCACAAGCGAACGTGCTCGACTGCAGCCATCTATCCGTGCTGCTTCCTCCAACGCAACTGGAATCTTGTCGAAGTATCCTTTGAGGAGCCAGATGCTGAACGGCATGCTGAAGCTGGTGTACATCACGATAAGTCCGGGCAGGGTGTTCAACAGATGATACGTCCTGAGCATGACGAACAGTCCGAGGACCATGATGATTCCCGGGAACGACTGGGTGGCGAGAAGCCACACTGAAAACAGGGTCCGCCCGCGGAACTTGAACCGGGACAGCGCATAACCGGCCGGTGCGGAGACCATCATGGATAGAAAGACGGTCGCGAACGCCACCAAAGCGCTGTTCTTGAAGTTAATGAGAAACGTCGATTGAGTCAGGACTTCCGCGTAGTTGTTGAACGTGATGGATTTTGGGACCCCCATCGGTGCGGCGAAGATTTCGGCTTCCGACTTAAAAGAGTTGAACAGAAGGAGAACCATCGGAAAGATGAGCAGGACCATGAACATGATCACAAAGATGTGTAACAGGATCTGCTTCAGCGGGTGTATTCTCATCGGAGCACCTCCCGGATGTAAAGGACGACCACTGTGAGCAGACAGAGGAGTATGAACATTCCGATCGTGGCCCCGTAGCCTGGTTGGTAGTACATGAACGCGTTTTCATAGGCGTAAAGAGGAAGGGTCAAGGAGGCGTTTCCCGGTCCGCCTTTGGTGAGGACGAAGACGATATCGAACATATTGAACGTCCAGATGGTTTCCAAGGTGAGGATAATGAGAATCACCTTCTTGACGCTCGGGATGATGATCCGATATTGCGTTTGCAGGTAGTTCGCCCCGTCGATCGCTGCGGCGTCGAGGAGGTTTTTGTCGATCGTCTGTAACCCGGCGAGGAGCATGACCGTGACGAACGGGATGCCCATCCATATGTTGGCAATGATGCACGTCCACAGGGCAAGCCGCGGTTCGGTGAGCCAACTGGGTGGGTGGGCCATGCCCAATGATTGCAGGAACATGTTCAGCGGCCCGTTCCCCAGGAATATGTAGCGCCACATAAGCGCGATGACCACGGGCGACAGCGCCCACGGGATGATGGTGATCCCCCTGAACATCCGGCGCAGGCGGAGGAACCGGGAGTTGAGCATCGTGGCAAGCCAGTAGGAAAGGAGAAACTGCATTATAACGCTCGCTCCTGTCCAGACCAGGCTGTTGGTGAACGCGCGCAGGAAGAGGTGGTCGCTGAAGAGAAGTTCAACGTTTTGAAGGCCGACAAACACGGTCTTCTGAGTCAACGCCTGGTAAGTGTAGAACATCCGGGATATCCCCTGGATCAATGGGTACAGGCTGATCAAACACAGGACAAGAAGCGCGGGGATGAGGAACGGCAGAGCTCTCCGCTCCTCTTCAAACGAGGGCTGACTGCTGCGCATCATTGATCCTCCTCTTGCTCGGCGAAGTCGACTATTATCTTTAATTCCTTTGCATCCTTGGCGAGTTCAAAGGCGCGCGTAAGTTCGGAGAAAGGAACAGTATGGGTAATCACCCGTTTAGCCAGGGATGAGTTGTCGTTCAGCCAAGAGACCGCCTGCTGAAACTGGCGCAGGTTGAAGCCGAAACTACCGACGAGGCTGATTTCGCGGTAGTGCACTTTGAATGCGTCCACACAGACCTTCTCCTCTTTGGGAAGCCCTCCGAACAAAAGGACACGCCCACCGGCGGCGGCGAAGTTGAACCCCTCCTCGAAGACCGCCCGGCTTCCCACCGCGACGAGTACCCGGTCGGCGTCCGCCCTTCCCCAACGCTCCTTCAATTGTTCCGCAAGCCCGTTGTCGTCTGGAGAGATGACGTCAAGCTCGAGTTGCCGTGCGGCTGCGAGCCGCTCCGGCGAAATCTCGCTTACAAGGACGGTCGCTTCTTGCGATTTGGCCAAGAGGGCAAGCATCACGCCCATCGGGCCGGCACCGATGACAAGGACGCGATCGCCCGGGTTAATTCCCGCTTTTTCGATCCCGTTGTATGCGCAAGCGAGCGGTTCAGCGAGCGATCCGGTTGCAAAATCGACCTCAGCGTCCAGCCGGAAAGTCGCACGTTCGATGATCGAGCGCGGCAGGAGGATGAATTCCTTGAACGCACCGTCGATGAACGCTTTATTGGTACAGAGCTCACCTAAACCGCGCTTGCAAAACTCGCACTCACCGCATTCCACATAGGGAGCGGCGACGATCCGGTCCCCGACCTTGAACCGTTCTACTCCTTTCCCCAGTGCGGCTACTGTACCAGCGAACTCATGGCCGAGGACGCATGGTGGAGAGAAATACGGATGTCCCCGGAAGTATGCCTTGACGTCGGTACCGCACAGGCCGACAGCTCGTGTTTTAACTAGTATCTCTCCTGGACCCGGATTCGGCACGGGGATCTCGCGATAAGCGATCCTCCCGAGGGCAACAAGCTCTGCTATCTTCATTTGGTAACGGCCTTTACCTTTCGTGTTTATTTAGCGCACGCTGTGGAGTGAAGAACAAGGGGGCGGACGTCCGCCCCCTTTATCGACCTACTAGTACTCAACGCGAATTTCGACTACATACCACGCCCACTGTTCCGGTGCGTAGAGGTCTTGGATCTCCGGATAAGAGTTGTACGGGTACACCAGCTTGACTGGCCCGCCTTGGCTTGCCGGGATCTCGTCGCCGTCGGAGGTATAGGCCAGAATGATCGGATAATAGAGGGCGTCCTTGATCGCCACCGGGAACTCCTTCTTATCCGAGCAGACCATGACTACCTTGCTCGCACCGGCGGGGATACCAACGTAGTCGAGCAAGGTCTTCAGCTCTACGCCGCCGTAGGTTTGGGTGCCCAACCAAGGATCATCCACTTCGTAGGCCAGATACGGAAGCGCCTTCAGCATATCCATATCGAGCTCGAATGTATCGCCATCGTTGGTCAACGCAATCGCTCCCGAGACCGTAAGAACCACATCGCCCGTTGGTTTAGGCGCTTCTTTCCCCAGAACGCTCACCGCAAGAAGCCCGATTACCAGCACGCACAGTAAAACTTTGGAGATATTCTTCATTGCTTGTCCTCCTTGCTGATTTGCAGCCAGTTTCTCGTAGTCGCTATCCTTTCGCGTTTTAATTTTTTTCTCGGGTTGACATCACCTCCTTTAGGCGAATTTGGCTTACTGTAGGCCCATTCTCTTCAGAAACCGATTACCCTGGATGGTCGCGTCCTTTAGAGCCGTGTCCAGGTCTTTCTTTCCCAAGATGACCAGCTCGAGCTGTGGTACGAACGATTGCCATTCCCAAGAAAGGAATCCGAACATGTGCCCTTTTACATCTTGCGCATACGGAAGCCACTGGTAAGCCACATTCCACTGATCCTCTTCGGTCTGGAATTCAGGCAACTGCAAGGCGCTTTCCCTCACCGGGAAGAGCCAGTCAGCATGAGCGATTCGCGCTGAGTTCTCCGTGTTGGTGAAGTACCGGATGAACTGGAACGCTTCCGCTTTGTGGGGAGAATCGGCGTAAATCGCCACCGCCTGCGGGTCGGCGGCGGTTACGGTGCGCTTAGGACCCTTTACCACCAGCATTCCCCAATCGATCTTTCCCCTACCCAGCCGTTTGATCCAATCCCGCACCCAACACCCGAAGCTGATCATGGCATACTTTTTATTCAGGAACCCCTGCAGCAGGCTCATGAAATCGTAACTCACAACATCCTGAGGCATGACTTCGTCTACGGTAACCAAGTCTGTGTAGAACTGTATCGCCTCTTTGGCGTTGTCATCGATTTCAACGTGCCAGGTGCCGTCTTCGTGTTGCTTGAGAACGTGTCCATCGTTCCCCCGTATCAAGCACCACCACAACCGCTGTTCGAGCGGAGCAAGGAGTCCCCACGTAGTCACATTCCCGTTTGCGTCCCGTTTGGTCAGCTTCTGAGCGAAATCACGGAGCTGCTCCCAGGTGATCATCCCATCTTCGGGAACGTTGATACCGGCTTCGGCGAACAGCGCCTTGTTGTAGAAGATGACCTGCGTTTCCTGCAGGAAAGGAATTCCATATATCGATCCGTCGGAATCACTCACTCCGTCCCAGTACTTTTGTGGAATATCGTTTAAGGTTTCCTTACTAAGGTAGTCGTTGAGAGAAGCGGCGTATCCCATATGCCCGTATTCATAGCACATCACGGAATCTTCATGGAAGATGTCGGGTGCCTGCCCGCCCTGAAAACTGGTCAGGAGGTAATCGTCGAGGTTCTCCCACGCCTGCCAGATGATCTTAACCTGAATATCCGGATGGGCCTTGTTCCAGTCGGCGACTATAGCCTTTACCGCCTTCACTGTGCCCGGTTGCCACGCCGGCGTGACAAACTTCAATTGGACTGGTCCCGCGCTGGCTACGAGTCCACAAATAATAAGAATCAACAACGCTCCCACTACTGTTAACTGCTTCACTGCTACCTCACCTCTTTTGAAAAAATTTCATTTGCAACGCTCCTGAAATCACTCCTCCTCATGGGAGTACTTAGTGAAGAAGATAGGGTCGTACGGTTTTATAAGGGTGGCGCTATGAGCGCGGTAGATCCCGATCACGCCTATGATATCGCCCTTTTGGACCGCAAAGGGCAGTTTGTTCAGGATTATCGTGGCGCTGCCATCGCTGGCCGAGATCGCCTCTCCGGGCATGATCGCTCTGACGCGGAGTTCGGGGACCGCGACTATTTTCCCCAAAAACGCGTCCGGATGGGATTTCAACTCTTTTATGTCGATATCGGGATTGAGAACGTAAAACGAGCGTTTGCTAGAGATCGCTGTGTCATCGGCCATCCGAAATTCCACCTTCAACGTGTGATACCCGTCGGATAAAGTGGAGAAGTTCAAGCTGCCGGAAGCAACGGTCCACATCCCGTTGTAGTAGACACTGGCGTTTACGCTTGATCCGTCATCCAAAGTCCAGGAAGCGGTTGTAGCTTCCCCCCAAGTTGCGGCATGTAGAGTACCGTCCCATGTTACCACCGCCTGTTGTGGTTCGCGCAGCTCAACGTTATGAACGCCGATCTCGCGCCAGATGCTCTCTATCCGCCCCCGGTTTATGCGAAAGACCCTGTATCCGAACTTACTCCCGTCTGTCGCTTCTCCTTCCCACCACGACCCGCAGACCGCGCTTGTAACGAGCTCATAGAAGGGATAGCGTTCGTGCAGGAGAAAGTTCATATGCCATGATCCGTCCAATAGCGCGGTTATTCCGGCCCTAGTTAAGATGTTCATCACTTCAGCGTTCTCTTCTGTGTCCGCCCAGCCGGGAGTGGGTTCGTGACAGAAGACAACGACGGGCGCCAGAGGATCTACTGTTGCGAGATCCTGTTTCAACCAGGAGACTTCCGCAGCAGAGGAGGGACCGTATGTAAGCTTGCCGTCAGGAGACAGCCACATGGTGTCCAGAACGATGAAATGAGTGCCCTTGACGTTAAACGAGTAATAAGTGGGACCAAAGTACTTTTCATATACTGCTTTTCCTATCTTCGCGTCACGTACGATATCGTGGTTCCCTTCTAAGGCAAACAGGGGGCAATCGAATTTCGCAGCAAAGTCATCGGCCATGTACTTCATCCATTTCTCGACCAACTCCACCGGGGGGCGCTTGGCGTCAGCGACTATATCACCGGTGAGCATGACAAAATCCGGCGAGATCTCGTTCACTTCCTTGGTGAGGGAGTCGAGCACCCCTTGGGGAAGCACCTTCATCCTCCGGTCATAGAATGCTTTCTTGAATTCGTCTTTGTTAGTTGCGTAGTGGGTATCGGTGATCTGCACGAAAACAAGCGGAGAGTTATCCGTGACCTCCTTCAGAGGGAAGTCGAAATTCTCGTTCTCCGTCAGTTCCCGGTACCACCCGTCAAGGGGCTGCGTCCCGCTGGGAATAGAGATGAAGATAAATTTTGCCTCTGAATTTGTTTTCAGTGTGAACGCGCCCGTTTCATCCGTTGTGACCACGGTGAAACCATCGCTCACGGCCACCCCGGGCAGTGGGATGTCACCGCTGTCGTACCGCTGGTCATTGTTCCGATCGACGTACACGGTTCCCGTCGCTCCGAAAAGGCTTGTGCCGATCAACAGCGCTCCAGCGAGCAATAGCCCGACCACCACCAACCGCGACCCTCTACTTGCCAGCACAGCCACCTCCTCATTTCCGTTCGATTATCTATCTGGTGCGCGGTGCACTACAGCCACCAGTTTCTCCACTTCTTGTTTAGGAACGGCGGATTCGAACACATTCCTGCCGAAAGCGACGCCAGCTGCGCCTACTTCCAATGCTTCCTGCACCATGTTAAGCGGGTTCTCCACCTTAGGGCCACCAGCGATTAGGATAGGAACGGGACAAGAATCGATAACCGACCGATAAGCGGGGGAACCGGTGAAGTACGCTTTGATACAGTCGGCACCGAGTTCATATCCGACACGTGCGGCGCAACGTACCCAGCCGGTGTCGTAGAAGTAATCCGGCGCGACCGGAAGCATCTCCGCAATGAGCGGCATTCCGTAATGCCGACACTCACCCGCTATTTGAGCAAGCAACGCCAATGAGTGCGCTTCGCCTTCGCCGCCGATGAACCCCATGGCTAAGACAGCGTCCGCCCCTAGCGCAACTGCCTGTTCCACCGTTACAATCCGCCGGTGGTAGTCAAATTCAGGGTTATGCTCGGTTGATGCCCCGGTTACGCGCAGGATGAGCGCTGTTCGGCCTGCATAGATTGAAGCGAACTGTGCCGCTGGGCCGGGGTTAAGGATTATCCCGTCCGCTCCGCCATCAACTACCGTCGAAATGATTTCCCTGATGTCGTTCAGCCCATCTACCTCATGTTTGAACTGTCCATGGTCGAGGGCCACGACAACCGCGCGTTTGTCTGCCTGAAAGATCCGGCGTAGCCGAATTAACTTTCCGTTCATTTCCCCCTTCCTATCCTTGCTGCCGGCAGGTTTCACCTGGAATAAGCTGAACCGGCAGAGTAAGATCTTCTCCCTGCCCGTCAAACAATTGACGAGCGACTTCTTCTCCTAACCGATGGGCGGGAACCTCCACGGTGGTCAACTTGGGGCGCACCAAGGAGAGCAGAGGGGTATAGTCAAATCCGGTTACGCCGAGATCATCGGGGACGTGGAACCCTAAGTCTTCCGCGGCCTGGATCACCCCGATCGCCATGAGGTCGTTCCCCGCCATAATAGCGTCTACGCGATATTTCTTCAGGATCTGTTGCGCGAGTTCATACCCTGATTCATAAGTAAATTTACCATGTTTGATTACTACGGGTGTGAGGCCCTCTTCCGCCGCTGTTTCCTGGAAGCCGGTCAACCGGGCCGTTGCGGTACTTACCTCTTGCGGCCCGGATATGTACGCAATGCGGCGATAGCCAAGGTTCAGAAGGTGCCTCGTCAGCTCACGACTGCCCCCTAAGTTGTCGGCTTCGACAGCCGGCAGTCCTTCCACACGGCGGTCAGCCACGACTATTCTTATCCCCTGACGCACCAGTCGGTTTACCCGCTCCATATCCGGCACACCGACCGGAATGAATACGATACCTTCCACTCCTTCAGTGAGAAGGGTATCGAGGTAGCGTGACTCTTGTTCCACCGAGTGGTTGCTGTCACAGACTAAAGTGGAGAACTCTTTCTTGAACGTGATTGCACCAATTCCCCGTACTACACGAGAGAAGAACGAGTTAGAAATATCCGGAATCAGAATACCGATCACTTGTGTCCGTTGCCGACGCAACGTCCGCGCTGCCTTAGCTGGGGTATACTCCAGTTCTGAAATAGCAAGCTGAACACGTTGTCGCGTTTCTGGACGCATGTGCGCAAGATCATCCCCATTAAGCACACGTGACACTGTTGTCACAGAGACTCCTGCGCGCTTCGCTACTTCACGGATCGTTACTCTTTTAGATTTCTTCATCCATCGCCTCAGGGGTAACGTTTCCCGAAATCGTTACCCCAACATAGCACGAATCCCTCCCCCTGTCAACGGGAAGAATGTCCGCTTATCAGATTGGTCAACCGTAAGGAGTCGGCGAGCCGCCATCAGTCTGTCAGGTTGTCTTACCTGTTTTGATCCGCTATATTTGTTACGAAAGGGGGGAAGATGAGATTTCTAATCGATAACACGCTGATTTGGGACGGGGAGTCTCGCCTGATCGAGAGCGGAGCGATCCTTATCGAAGACGGTGAGGTGAAAGAGCTCCTGACCGACGAGGAGCGGCGGAAATACGCACTTCCCACCGACACCGAAAGGATCGACGGCGAAGGAAAACTGGCGATCCCGGGGCTGATCAACGCGCATACGCATCTGTACAGCAGCCTCGCCCGCGGGATGGCGCTGCCCGGTTTCTCTCCCAAGACGTTCACCGGGATCCTGGAGCAACTGTGGTGGCGGCTGGACAAGGCGCTCGATCCCGAGTCGGTGCGGGTGAGCGCGCTGATCGGGGCGATGGAGGCGGCCCGCTGCGGGGTGACGACGCTGATCGACCACCACGCCAGCCCGCATGCCGTCCCGGGGAGCCTCGATCTGGTGAAGACCGCGGTGTGCGACGATGTCGGGCTGCGCGGGGCGTTCTGCTACGAGTTGTCCGACCGCGACGGCGTGGAGGTCCGGGATCAGGGGATCGAGGAGAACCTGGAGTTCATCGCGGCTCAGGACCCGGACGACCCGATGAGCGCTGCCCTGTTCGGGCTGCACGCGTCATTCACCCTGTCCGACGAGACGCTCAAGCTGGTCGCCGACCGGATTCCGGACGGGGTCGGGGTGCACATCCACGTCGCCGAGGGGCCGGAGGACGAGATCCAGTGCGTGGAGCGGCACGGGATGCGGATCATCGAGCGCTTAAATCACTACGGCCTGCTGCGGGAGACCTCGATCCTCGCCCACTGCCTCCACCTGGACGAGCACGAGAAGAACCTGGTCGCCCAGTTCAAGGCGATCGTGGTCCACAACCCGCGCTCGAACATGAACAACGCCGTGGGCGCGTTCGACATGGCGGGGTTCCTCGGCCGGGACGTCCTCGTCGGGCTGGGGACGGACGGGCTGGGGGCGAACATGCTGACCGAGCTGTTCACCGCCTCGATCCTGCAGAAGCACGAGCGCCGCGACCCGCTCGCCGGCGGGTTCCCCGATCTCAACAAGATCCTGTTCATCGACAACCCGGCGATCGCGTTCCGCCTGTTCGGAATCGAGTTCGGGCGGATCGCGCCCGGCGCCCCGGCCGATATCGCGGTGTTCGACTACCGCCCCCCGACCCCGATCGACGCGGGGAACGTCCTCGGGCACCTGCTGTTCGGGATCGCGGTGCACGATCTGCACGTAAGCGATCTCTTCGTCGCCGGCCGGCCGGTGATCCGGGACGGCGCGTTCATCAACGTCGATGCGGATGAGGCCTACGCCCACGCGCGCACCGTGGCCCGGGAGCTGTGGGGTCGGATCGAGTAAGGAGGATATATGTCTGATCAAATGCGAGGTTTGCCGTTCGACCGGCTTCTGTCGTGGTTCCTCACCGAGCTCGAGGAACGCGACTCCGTGTTCGGGATCCATCGGTCGCTGTTCTTCACCCCGAAGAGGGAGGCGCCGTACGCGACCGAGCTGTTCGGGAGCCGGCTCGCGGCCCCGATTGGCCCGGCGGCCGGGCCGCACACCCAGCTCGCTCAGAACATCATCGCGGCGTGGCTCTCCGGCGGGAGGTTCATCGAGCTCAAGACCGTGCAGATCATGGACGAGCTCGAGATCCCGCGCCCGTGCATCGACATGGCCGACGAGGGGTACAACGTCGAGTGGTCGCAGGAGCTGAAGCTGGCGCAGTCGGCCGACGAGTACGTCAAGGCATGGGTCATGATCCACGTGCTGCGCCG
>JAJRTG010000184.1 GCA_024278395.1 Fidelibacterota bacterium
AGGTCTTGCAATCCAACATCAGGATCTACTAATTTCTCGTTGTTCCAGTTTGCTCAAGTGACGACTGACAGTGGCATAGTGCACACCGAGATACTCCGCGATCTCCTGCATCGTGTAGCCGTGATCACGGTATGCCGCAAGGATCCCGTCGTCCCTCGTCTCCGCTGCAGCGAATATCTCACTCAGGGGCAGACGACCAAGCAGACGCTGCTCACGTGGAATCTCCTTCAACTTCGCTTGCGGCTTCGGAACGCTCTCGATGAACTTCTCGCTTCCCAGGTAGATTTGGCCCTTCAAATCGTCCCAAGGCGACCTCCCTAATCCCTCAGCCACGAACCTGCGATAGAGGCGTTGTGCTTTTTCCCTCTCATCAGCAAACTGGCTAAGTATCCAGTCAGTGGGGAGAAACGAAGGAGCTTTGTCCAATCCTGCCGTTGCTCGGTAGCTCGACCAGTTCCATTCCTCGGGAGCCTTCACCATCTTCGCCCGTACCGGATTGAGGACGATGTACCGGGCAAGCTCGAGGAGATACGCTTCCTTCTCCACCAGGATCGCCTTGTATCTCACTTGGAACACATGCCCCACCCGGTCGTGCCTGCGGTTGAACGCCTGGGTGTACACGCCGTTGAGCTGTCGCATCCCACGTGACAGGGTAGGATCGATTGTCTCGATCAGCAGGTGGTAGTGGTTCGTCATCAAGCAATACGCGTGGCAGCCCCAGTTGAACCGTTCTATTGTCTGCGCCAGGATCTCAAGGAACTTCTCCCGATCGACGGCGTCGAGGAAGATATCCTGATATGCGTTACCGCGGGTAGTGATGTGATACACCGCGCCTGGGTATTCGATCCGCAACGGTCGAGCCATAACCTAATCATACAGCAGCGAATGTTTGATTACAAGACCTGACCCCATGAGTTCTCAGTGGCCTGCAAGCCCCTTCAACCGATCGGGCGACAGAGGATAGCTCCTTACATCAGCTGATAGGGCATGGGCGACGGCGCGGGAGACGGCGACGTGGGAAGCCATAAGCGGGACCTCGCCGATCCCCTTCGCCCCGAACGGGCCCTCGGAGAACGTGTCCTCGACGAAGTCGACCTTCACGTTCGGGGCGACGTCGCGGATCGTGGGGATGCGGTAGGTGGTGAACCCGTTCGCCAGGAGCATCCCGTCCTTCTCGACGATCTCCTCCATCAGGGCGAACCCGAGCCCCTGGGCGATCCCGCCCTCGACCTGCCCCTCGGCGAGGCGGCGGTTGATGATCCTGCCTGAGTCGTGCACCGCGACGTAGTCCACGACCGAGGTCTCGCCGGTGACGAGGTCGACCTCCACCTCGGCGATGTGGGAGGCGTAGGCGTAGACCATGTACGCCTTTCCCAACCCGGTCTCCTGGTCCCAGTCGACCGGCGGGGTCACGGCCCAGCCCTCGACCGCCGGGTCGAGGTTGCGCATCCAGAACTCACCTGCGATCCTTCCCAGGTTCTCCGCGATTTCGTCTTTCGGGATTCCGAGGTCGGCGGCGACGGCCTCGATCCGGGCGCGGAGTTTCTTGGCCGCGTCGACGATCGCCAGGCCGCTCATCATCGTCCCGCGCGAGGCCACGGTCGGGCCGGAGTCGGGGACGCGGGAGGAGTCGACCGGAGCGAGCTGGACCCGCTCGACCGGGACCCCGAGCGCCTCGGCCGCGATCTGGGTGAGGGCGGTGATCAGCCCCTGCCCCATCTCCACCGTCCCCACCGCCACGGTGACCGAGCCGTCCGCCTCGAGCTTCATGTACGCCCCTGCCTTGTCGAGGAACGGGGCCTTGCCCCCGAGCCCGACCCCGTACATGATGCTCGAGATCCCAAGGCCGCGGCGCCGGTCGCGGTGTGTCGCGTTGAACTCCTCAATCCGCTTGAGCCTGTCCTCCCAATCGGCGAGCGCCCCGGCTCGCTCGATCGCCGGCAGGATCCCGACGCTCTCGCTCAACACCTGTCCGGTCGAGGTCTCGTCCCCGACGCGCAGCGCGTTTCTGCGCCTGATCTCCAGCCGATCGATCCCCAGCCTGTCGGCGATTTTGTCCATCTGCGACTCGTGGGCGAAGATCACCTGCGGGCTTCCGAACCCGCGGAACGCGCCGTTGGGGACGGTGTTGGTGGCGACCGAGAAGCCGTCGACCTTGACGTTCGGGATCCGGTACGGCCCGGCGGCGTGCACCAGCCCGCGCCACAGCACAGCGGAGGACAGGGTCTGGTAGGCGCCGGCGTTGTAGAAGAACTCGACCGCGACCGCGGTGATCGTCCCGTCCCGCTTCGCGCCGGTCTTGTAGCGGACGATCGAGGGATGGCGCTTGCTCGTGGTGAGCAGGTCTTCGTTGCGGTCGAGGACGAGCTTCACCGGGCGGCGCGCTTTCCACGCCATCAGGGCGGCCAACGCGGCGATGAGCGAGGGGACGTCCTCCTTCCCCCCGAACCCGCCCCCGGTCGTGGTCTGCACCACTCGCACCTTGGAGAGCGGGAGCCCGAGGACGCGGGCGACCGCCCC
>JAJRTG010000018.1 GCA_024278395.1 Fidelibacterota bacterium
AAGGTCGGGAAGGAGACGGCGCTGGCCCAGATCATCGAGCTGGTCGAGGAGGCGCAGGGATCGAAACCGCCGATCGCGCGGCTGGCCGACATCGTCGCCGGTTACTTCGTCCCTGTGGTCATCGGGATCGCCATCCTGACCCTCGTTGCATGGTATCTCTTCGGCCCGGCGCCGGCCTTCACCTACGCCCTGCTTAACTTCATCGCCGTCTTGATCATCGCCTGTCCCTGCGCCCTGGGGCTGGCCACCCCCACCTCGATCATGGTCGGGACGGGCAAGGGGGCGGAGAACGGCGTCCTGATCAGGAGCGGCGAGGCGTTGGAGACGGCCCACAAGCTGGACGCGGTCGTCCTGGACAAGACCGGGACCTTGACCCGGGGCGAACCGAAGGTGACCGACATCATCTCCCGGAATGGCTCCAAGGAGGAGCTCCTGGCGCTGGCCGCGGCGGCGGAGCGGGGCTCGGAGCATCCCCTGGGGGAGGCGATCGTGCGGGAGGCCGATCTACGCGGGCTGGAGTTGAGGGACGTGCAGGCCTTCGACGCGGTCCCGGGACGCGGCATCGTGGCTCGGGTCGATGGCAGGGAGATCCTCTTGGGGAACCTCCGACTGATGGAGGATAAGCGGGTGGACCTCGGAGGCTTGAGCGAGGAGGCCGAGCGGCTCTCCGCGGAAGGGAAGACCCCGATCTTCCTCGCGGTGGACCGGCGGGCGGCGGGGATCATCGCCGTTGCCGATACCGTTAAGGAGGGCTCGCGGGAGGCGGTGCAGGCCCTTAAACGGCTGGGGCTTGAAGTGATCATGGTCACCGGAGACAACCGTCGGACCGCGGAGGCGATCGCCAGAGAGGTGGGGGTCGACCGCACCCTGGCCGAGGTCCTACCCCCGGAGAAGGCGCGGGAGATCAAGAGGCTCCAGGCGGAGGGGAGGCGGGTGGCGATGGTCGGGGACGGGATCAACGACGCCCCGGCGCTCGCCCAAGCGGACATCGGGATCGCCATCGGGACGGGGACGGACGTAGCCATTGAAGCCTCCGACATCACTCTGATCAGCGGTGACCTCCGCGGTGTGGTCACCGCGATCAGTCTGAGCAAGGCCACCATCAGGAACATCAAGCAGAACCTCTTTTGGGCATTCTTCTACAACACCGCTTTGATTCCTGTGGCCGCCGGGGTCCTGTACCCCTTCTTTGGGGTCTTGCTCAGTCCGATCTTCGCTGCTGCGGCGATGGGCTCATCGTCGGTGACCGTGGTGAGCAACGCTCTAAGGCTGAAGCGGTTCAGACCGCCGCTGGCGATAACTCCCGATGAAAGGAGGTGAGACAAAATGGCCGAAAAGGTTAAAGATCCCGTCTGTGGGGTAGAAATCGATAAGGACGAAGCGGTGGCTACCAGCGAGCATATGGGGCGGACCTACTATTTCTGCTCGACCACGTGTAAGGAGAGCTTCGACAAGGAGCCCATGAAATACGTGCAGAGCGGAAAGAGGGGGTGCTGCCATTGAACCGCGGCCGGGCCTGTTCAGGCCCGGTCGCTACGGCGGAGAAGTCGGCTTGATGCGGGTTGAAGAGAGGGCTCCCGGTCGATACCGGCCGGGGGCACCCCGCCCAGACTGACTGCGGGAGAAGAATGAGAACAAAGCGATTGTTACTTTGGACTATCTCGGGGGTGGTCATCGTGATCGCCGGGATCAGTCTCTACAGCTACTTCAGCTTAAACCAACCGCCACTGCCGCGAATTGCGATCATCCCGAGCTCTTACAACTTCGGCGTGGTCCCTTACCGGGCGGTGACGAAGAGCTTCACCGTCAGGAACATCGGGAGAGCCCCCTTGCTGATCACCGGCATCAGTACATCCTGTGGCTGTACGAGCGCCAAGATTGAGAGCACGAGCGCCAGGATCGGGAAGGAGGAGCTCCTCCCCGGGGAGGAGACCGAACTTCTGGTAACCTTCGATCCCAACCTGATGGAAGAGCGTCTAAAGGGTGAGATATACCGGGTGGTCTACGTCAAGAGCAACGATCCGAAGCAGCCCGAGGCGGAGATCGAGATCCGTGCGACATTGGAGGAGGAAGATGAAGGCTAGAGCGATTAGCCGCGGCCGCGTGATCATACTGGTGTCGATCCTGCTGGTTGTGCCGTTGTTGCTCTTCGTCTGGTCGGCTCGTGGGGCGGGGTTACAGCGGGCGACGATCTATTACAACGAGGCATGCTCCGCCTGTGCCCATTACATCGACGGGCGGTTGATCCCCCTGCTGGAGGAGCTGGGGGTGGGAGAGATCATCAAGAAGGACTTCATCAACGACCGGACCGTGCGCAGGGAGCTGGTGGACCTGAGCGACCGCCTGGGTATCCCCCCGGATCTTCAGGGCCACTTTGCCGTGTTCATCGACGAGCGCATAATCCTGGAGGGCCATGTCCCCGAGGGGATCATCCAAGACCTCTTCCGGTCGTCGAATTCCAAACGGATCCTGGTCTATCAGGACCTGATGGGGGATAAGGTCATCAGCTACAAGGTCTGGGCCTTCCGCGGACCGGTGAAGGAGTACCCGATTGATACGCCGGTCACGGAGTATCTCGATTGGTTCGCCGCCCACAGGGACGGGCTCGAGCCTCGGAAGGAGCTGTGGACCGCGGGGCAGTGGCTGCCGCTGATCGTGAGCACCGGGCTTCTGGACGGGATCAACCCCTGCGCCTTCGCCGTTCTCCTGTTCTTCATCGGCTTCCTCTTCACGCTCCGACGGACCAAGGCCGACATCGCCAAGGTGGGCGCGGTGTACATCGCCGTGATCTATCTGACCTATCTGGGCATCGGCCTGGGGATCCTGCAGGCGTTGGTCTTCACCGGCGCGCCGCACCTGATGGCCAAGCTGGGCTCGTGGCTTTTGATCGGCTTGGGGTTGGTCAACGTAAAGGATTACTTCTGGTATGGCCGTTGGTTCAACTTGAGCCCCTCGGGGAGGCTGCATGAGGCGAGCACCAATTGGCTTCGGCGGGCGACCCTCCCGGCCACGGCCGTCGGGGGGTTCCTGGTGGGGCTGTGCACCTTCCCCTGCAGCGGCGGGATCTACGTGGCCACGCTCGGACTGTTGTCGGCCAAGACGACCTATTGGACCGGCTTAGGGTATCTCCTGCTCTATAACCTGATGTTCGTCGTCCCCTTAATCGTAATCCTGCTCGGGCTCTCCAACCGCCGGGCGGTGGGGCGGCTCGCCCGCTGGGAGGCCTCGCGGAAGCGTGAGGTCAAGCTGGCCACCGGCCTGGTGATGATCGCTCTGGGGACGGCTATCCTGATCTGGTTTATCTGACGGCGTAAAGGGGGCTCACAACCCGCCGCTCGGTTGCTGTTAGACGCGGATTGAGCCCGCCTAGCGAGAGCGGACTCCGGTTGAGAGAGTCCGGTGAAGCCGGGGGCGGCCCGGATCCGACGCCACACCCCACAGGGGGTGGCTCTGGTTTACAGCGATCTTCCCGTGGATGCTGTTGCGTAATTATCGCCTTGCACTTGACAACGAGGGGCAAATGTGTTAAGGTGTTTATACCCACCCCAGGAGGGGTGGATTAGCGATGAACTTTAAGGAGGTTCGCGATGTGGGAATCAGAGATGATGGGATACGGCGGATGGATGTTCTTTTGGGCGCTGGGCGGTCTGTTTGTCTTCGGAGCGGTGATCTACGTTGCGGTCCGGCTGGGGGCGCACTACGCGCGGCGGGATGAATACGGTTATTACGGGGGCCCACCCCACTCACACGACTGTGGTGACGACGGGCACTACTATAAGGACGGCCGACACAGACGGGATGACGATCGCTATCAAGGGGGTGAAAAACGATGAAGATGGACGGGCATCAGATGGATGAACATGACCAGATGACCCACGATCACGGCGGAGGGATGCCACATGAGCATGGTAAGATGACGGCCCACGATGAGCATGACCATCACGCGATGATGGAGCAGGACTTCCGCAGGCGGTTCTTCTTCGTGGCAATACTCACCATACCCGTGCTCGC
>JAJRTG010000185.1 GCA_024278395.1 Fidelibacterota bacterium
AGCGGTACACCGTCCCCAGCTCGGCGAACCGCATCGGCAGGTCGCGGTAGGACCGGGTCGCGCTCTTGTAGATCATGATGTGGAACGGACAGTTCATCGGCTTGATGAAGTACTCCTGCCCCTCGATGTCCATCGGGGCGTACATCGCCTCGCGGTAGAAGTCGAGGTGTCCGCTCCGGGCCCACAGTCCGGCTCTCCCGATGTGCGGGGTGTAGATCAGCTCGTAGCCCGACTTGTAGTGCTCCTCCTTCCAGAACGTCTCGATCACGTGACGGATCCGCGCCCCCTTGGGGTGCCACAGGGCGAGCCCCGGACCGACCTCGTCGGACATCGAATACAGGTCGAGCTCGCGTCCGAGCTTGCGGTGGTCGCGCGCCTTCGCCTCCTCCACCTGGGTCAGGTAGGCATCGAGCTCCTTCCTGGAGAAGAACGCGGTCCCGTAGATCCGCTGGAGCATCGCTGCAGTCGGGTCCCCCCGCCAGTACGCCCCGGCGACCCCGGTCAGCTTGAAGTACTTCGCCTGGCCGGTCGAGCGCAGGTGCGGTCCGCGGCACAGGTCGACGAACTCCCCCTGCTTGAACAGGGTGACCGTCTCGTCCTCGATCTCATCGAGAAGCTCCAACTTCAGATCCTCGCCGCGGCGGATGAGCAGGGCGCGCGCGTCCCCCTTGGAGACCTCGTCCCGCTCGATCGGGAGGTCCTCGGCGATGATCTTGCGCATCTCGGCCTCGATCCGCTCCAGGTCCTCCGGGGTGAAGCTCTGATCGAGCTCGAAGTCGTAGTAGAACCCGTCCTTGATCGCCGGACCGATCCCGAGCTTCGCCCGCGGGAAGAGCCTCTTCACCGCCTGGGCCATGATGTGCGTCGTCGTGTGGCGCAGGACCTCCAGGGCCTGCGGGGAATCGGGCGTGACGAGCGTGAGAGTGCAGTCCTCGGTGAGGGTCTCACGCAGGTCGCGCAGCTTCCCATCGACGTAAGCGCGCACCGCGTCCTTGGCGAGACGCGGGCCGATCGCCTCGGCGACCGCGAGGACCGAGATACCGGGCTCGAACTCGCGGGTCGACCCATCCGGCAAAGAGACATGGATCATCGTAGCTCCTCCTTCGTAGAAGAATGGCCCATCTTAACCCGAACCGGGGCGGGGGGACAAGGCAAGTTTCCCCACGGCGGTTGCACTGGGCCAATTAAGTGCTCAGAGGGCAAAAAGTTTACGTCCGCTCCTCGGGTTGTTAGAATGCGAACGTCAGTGAGTCAAGGGGATGAGAGATCATGAAAAAAGGTAGGTCACCCTACCCACAGTTGCGGCACTTCTTCGCCGAAGCGAGTGAGCAGCCTCCTATTGTTCTCGCCTACCTCTTTGGCTCCCGAGCGATCGGTCAGGAAGGGCCGCAAAGCGATTATGATATCGCGGTGCTCTTCGACGGGGAGGTGTCCCCCGAGGATCGGTACCGGCTCGCCCATCAGTTGACCGCACTTCTTGCTGCGGATGTCGATCTCATTGACCTCTCTCGCGCGCCAATTGAGCTGGTGTACAACGTCATCGCCTCCGGCCGGGTCCTCTACGAAAAGAATCGCGGAGCGCGAGTGGAGTTCGAAGCTCACGCGCTCAGCCGGTACTTCGACGCGCTCCCGAGGCTGCGCGCGGAGCGGCGGGCGTTGTTGGAAGAAACCAAGGAGGATTATGACATCGGAGTGGAACGGTATCGAGAGGCGCTTAGAGCGGCTGAAAGAGTGCTTGCTCAAATTGGCCCCACTCGCGAACAAGACGAGTGACGAATTCGCCGACAACCCCTACCTGCGCGATATCGTGGAGCGCAATCTCGAGGTCGCGGCGCAGGCGTGCATCGACATCGCTAACCGGATCATCGCCTTGGAGCAGTTGGAGAAACCGTCCGATGCCCATGGTGCGATAGAGATGCTCGGGAAAGTCGGCGTGCTGCCGCGTGAGTTCGCGGGGAAGCTCGCCCCGATCGCCGGGTTTCGAAACATCCTCGTGCATGAGTATCTGGAGATCGACTGGAACGAAGTGATGAAAAACCTGAGCCGGCTGGAAGATCTGTACACATTCATGGAGCACATCAAAAGCTGGCTGAAGGACAGAACCCGCTGAAATTCGCGTTTACGGCCCCCGCCAGCTTGCCTCCGCTTCGAAGGTTAACCTCGGTGTCTGCCCCTGCATACTCAGGGTCACACGTACACCAACTTCCCTTTTACTTTCAGGATCGAGGCTGTAAAGAACACGGATACCGATAGTGGTAGTAGGTAAGCCAACCCCGCGGGTGGGAATCATCACGCTCGCCGATGCGCTCAAGTTTATCCAGGCATTCGCCACAAATCCCGCTCCCAATGCTAAAGAAAGCCAATTGCGCGGTTCTTCTGCCTGGGTGAGCATGCTCACCCGACCTACCAATACTACCGGATCCCGAAGAAGGCTCGCTGATACACCAATTTCTCCTTCCCAGGGAGACCCAAGCGAAATGGAAATCCGCGGATCCCACGCGCTCTTGGAATCGAGACGATACTCGGAGGATATGGAATACGCGAAATCGTGCTGGGTGGAATTAAGATCGGTCGTATGATCGGCATATTTCCGGGTCTCTTTGTCTATGGTGCTCAAGTCACTGGCTGAAAGCCCCATCTTCCATCCTCTGCCCAATACAAACGTTCCGGATATTCCCAACTGCCATTCTTGCGAAAACCTAGTGTAGGAATAGGGTTGACCGAGTTCATCCACGCCAAAGCCGCTCGTACCAGAAGGGGTGTAGCTGAGATCAGATTGCCACGCCCATCTTCTACAGTTCCAGGAGGTATTGACGCTGGAAACGCCGTTCTGAAGGGATCGAGTTCTTGGATTCCCGTAAAACCAGGTGCCAAGAAATACCGATAATATCTTGACGCGCTGGAACTTTTGTGCTAGTATGCAGGTGTCAAGGAGGGCGGGGATGTTCGTCAGAGTCAAGCGCGCCGGTGGTCATGAGTACCTGCAGATCGTGGAAAGTAGATGGGAGGATGGACGAACCAGACAACGGGTCATCACG
>JAJRTG010000186.1 GCA_024278395.1 Fidelibacterota bacterium
GCCCGCCACGGCGAGAGTGCGGAGGAGCACAGGGGGAGCATCGATCGGTTGTTGGACTCATCCCCCACCCTGATCGTGGAGGACGGTGGGGAGGTGATGGAAAGGGTAGCGGAGCGCGGGATCGATGGGTTCCCCCGGTTGATCGGGGTCTGCGAGGAGACGACGACCGGGGTGGAGCGTCTGCGAGGACTCGAGAGATCCGGATCCCTGAGGGTTCCGGCGATCGCGGTGAACGACGCGAAGATGAAGCACCTGTTCGACAACCGCTATGGGACCGGTCAATCCACCTGGGACGCGATCATGCGTTCCACCAACCTGCTCGTAGCGGGCAAGACCGTACTCATTGTGGGTTACGGCTGGTGCGGCAAGGGTCTCGCTCTGCGCGCGCACGGGTTGGGGGGGCGCGTGCTCGTGGCGGAGCCTGATCCGGTGAAGGCGGTGGAAGCGAGGATGGAGGGGTACGAGGTCGTATCCCTGACCGCGGGGATAGCCCGGGCCGATTTCGTGATCACGGCCACCGGCCGGGACGGGGTGATCGGGGAGGAGGAGCTTGTCCAGAGCAAGGACGGCGTCGTCTTGGCCAACGCCGGCCACTTCGGCTACGAGATCGATAAAGAGGCGTTGGAGAGGGTGTCGGTTGACAACGACGAGGTCCGGCCTGGCGTCCGCGCTTATCGGCTTGCGGATGGGCGGACCGTGTACCTCCTCGGAGACGGGGAGCTGGTGAACCTGGCGCTCGGTGACGGCCATCCGGTGGAGATCATGGATATCTCGTTCGGGCTTCAGGCTCTGTCGTTGGAGTATCTCGCCCGGAACGGAGCGGCCCTCTCCCCGCGGGTCTATCCGGTGCCGGAGGAGATCGATGCCCAGGTGGCGCGGACGGTGCTCAGTGTCCTGTGAACGTAAGATGAGACGAATCAGGATGGTGGTCTTCGATCTGGACGGGACCCTTGTCCGTTATCACGGGGTGGAGTTCGAATCGAGCTGGGGTGCTATCGCCGCTGCGGCCGGGGTTAAGGAGGAATCCGAGCGGCTTTTGGCCGAGTATTTACCCCGCCGTGACGCCTACCGGGAATGGGTGGCCAAGGACGCCGCCCTGCTCGCCGGGATACCGGCGAAGAGGGTGACGGAACGGATCTTCCCCCCGCCGTACGCGCGCGGGGTCAGGGAGGCGGTGGAGCGGCTGCGCGGTAGATACCTCCTCGGGATCCTCTCCTCCGGGGTCGCCCTTGTCGCCGATTACGTCAAGGAAGACCTCGGGTTCGATTTCGCCTTCGCCAACCGCATCCTGGTGGAGGACGGCCGGTTCACCGGAGAGAGCGAGCTCGTGGTCGATCTGTGGGGGAAGGACAAGGTCCTCCGACGCATCGCCTCCGAGTACGGGATCGCGCTTGAAGAGATCTGCTTCGTCGGGGACCACATGAACGACATCCCGGTGATGCGCATCGTCGGGCTCTCGATCGCGGTGAACTCCAAGGATGAGGACCTATCCCGCATCGCCGACCACGTGATCGACGACCTCTCCCTTGTCCCCGACATTATCGCGAAGTTTGAGAGAGGCGATTGATTCTCTTTCCACAACCATCTAAGATCAAGACCGGTAACTACGGGATTCGAAGGAGGGGAATATGGCTGTAACCATTGGAGCGATAGTAGTACTGGTCGTGTTATTCTTTCTGAACGCGATCCGGATCGTGCGCGAGTACGAGCGCGGGGTGATATTCCGGTTGGGGCGGCTCGTGGGGGCGAAGGGACCGGGTATATTCCTCCTCATCCCGATCGTCGACAAGATGGTGAAGGTGAGCCTGCGGACCGTCACCCTCGACGTCCCGCCGCAGGAGGTGATCACCAAGGACAACGTCTCCACGCTGGTGAACGCGGTCCTGTTCTTCCGGGTGGTCGACCCGTCCGCCGCGGTGGTCGAGGTGCAGAACTATGTCGAGGCGACCCGCCAGATCGCGATGACGACCCTCAGGAGCGTGCTCGGCGGGGTGGAGCTCGACCAGGTGCTCGCCGAGCGGGAGAAGATCAACATGAAGCTCCAGGAGATCATCGACGAGCAGACCGACCCGTGGGGGATCAAGGTAAAGACGGTGGAGATCAAGGACGTGAAGATCCCGCAGGACATGCAGCGGGCGATCGCGCGCCAGGCCGAGGCGGAGCGCGAGCGCCGCGCTAAGATCATCAACGCCGAGGGGGAACTGCAGGCGGCGACCAAGCTCTCCGAGGCGGCGGCGATCATCGCGAAGAACCCGGCCGCGCTCCAGCTCCGCTACCTGCAGACGCTGGTCGATATCTCGTCCGAGAACTCGTCCACCGTCGTCTTCCCGATCCCGATCGACATCTTCAGGTTCTTCCAGAAGAAGGAATCGGAATAAACTCCTGATGGCAGGTTACGACCTCGTGGCGATCGGGGCCGGGCACGCCGGGAACGAGGCGGCCCTTGCCTCCGCCCGGCTCGGTGTCGCCACCGCGCTCGTCACGATCAACCTCGACGAGATCGGCAAGATGCCGTGCAACCCGGCGATCGGCGGGCCGGGGAAGTCGCAGATTGTCCGCGAGATCGACGCCCTCGGCGGTGGGATGGGCTTGATCGCCGATTCCACGATGATCAACATCCGCCTCCTCAACACGAGCAAGGGTAAGGCGATGCAGGTGCGCCGCGCCCAGTGCGACCGGCACGCGTACAAGACCGCGTGGAAGCGGCTGTTGGAGGGAACGGACGGGCTCGATCTGATCGAGGGGACGGTCGAGGAGATCCTCGTCTCCGACCACCGGGTGGTCGGGGTGCGGCTGCGGGAGGGGAAGACCCTGGCCGCGCGGGCGGTCGTGGTCGCGACCGGGACCTTCTTGAACGGGCGGGTCCTCATCGGAAAGACCTCCTACCCGGCCGGGCGGAGCGGGGCCCCGCCCGCGGTCGGGCTCGCCGCGTCGCTGCATAGGCTCGGGTTGCGCATGGAACGGCTGAACACCGGGACCACCCCGCGGGTGAACCGTAATTCGATCGACTACTCCGGGCTTCCCCGCCAGGACACGAGCGACGTCCCGCTCGGGTTCTCATTCTGGAGAAAGCCGCGCGTTTTGCCGAAGGATCATCCCGTATACGTCACCCACACCAACCCCGAGACCCATCGCATCATCCGGGAGAACCTGCACCTGTCCCCGAACTACAACGGCCTGATCGCCGGGGAGGGCCCGCGCCACTGCCCGTCCCTCGAGACGAAGATCGTCAAGTTTCCCGAGAGGGGAAGCCACAAGGTATTCCTCGAACCGGAGGGGCGGGAGACGGCCGAGGTCTATCTCCAGGGAATCTACACCGCGTTCCCCCCGGAGATCCAGGAGCGGATCGTCCATTCGATCGAGGGGCTGGAACACGCGCGCATCGAGCGCTACGGCTACGACATCGAGTACGACTACGTCGCCCCCCGCCAGTTGTCACCGAGTCTTGAAGTCGATGGGATCGGAGGGCTCTACCTCGCCGGGCAGATCAACGGGACGACCGGGTACGAGGAGGCGGCCGGCCAGGGGCTGATCGCCGGGATCAACGCTGCCCGGAGCGTTCTTGGGCAAGGTCCGTTTGTCCTGTCCCGCGGGGAGGCGTTCATCGGGGTGATGATCGACGACCTCGTCACTAAAGGGATCACCGAGCCCTACCGGATGCTCCCCTCCCGCGCCGAGTACCGGATCACCCTGCGGGAGAGCAACGCCGACCTGCGCCTGGCCCGGATCGGCCACGAACTCGGGTTGATCAGTGATGCCCAGTACGAACAGGTGGAGAAAAGACGAAAGCAGATCGAGGAGATTCTGCAAGAGCTGAGGATCACCCGCGTCGGGCCGCGCGACCCGGTGAACGAGCGTCTCATCGCTTGTGGAACCTCCCCTCTGGATCAGAACGGGGCGAGCCTGTACGAGCTCCTCCGCCGGCCGCAGGTGCGGCTCTCCGACCTCCTAGATCGCTCGGACATCCCGGACGACGTTGAGACAGAGGTCGAGATCGAGGCGAAGTATTCCGGCTACCTAGCCCAGCAGGCGCGCGAGATCGCGCACCTGAAGAAGATGGAGGGGATCCCGATCCCGGATGACCTGGACTACGACGCCCTCACGAACATCTCGATCGAGGGGCGCGAGCTCCTCGCCCGCGTCCGGCCGCGCTCGTTCGGCCAGGCGGCCCGCATCCCCGGGATCTCCCAGGCCGACCTCTCGATGCTTGCGATCCTTCTTAGACGTTAGTGGAATAAAGTAGCGGAAAGCGATGTTGGCGGAAAACATTTACTGGTTTGCAGCAACGATAACCCCGTCCTGTAAGACAAGGAGACGTTTTGCAAAAGATGCGACAAAAGGATCATGGGTGGCAACGATGAGAGTGACTCCTTCTCTGTTTAGACGGGCGAACTCCTCCATCATACTCCGACTGCTTTTGGAATCGAGATTGCCAGTCGGTTCATCGGCAAGAACGAGCTTGGGATTGATCACGAGCGCTCGGGCAATGGCAACACGTTGTTCCTCTCCGCCGGATAGCTCCGCGGGAAGGTGCCTGATACGCTTGGAAAGTCCTACGCGGGTTAACGCCGCAACCGCGCGTTGGTACCGATCCTTGCGATTGAGACCAGCGTAGTAAAGTGGCACAGCCACATTTTCCCAGGCCTTTAAGTGAGCGATCAGATTGTAACTCTGAAACACGAAACCGATTGAACGCCCGCGCAATCGTGATCGTTCTCGGTCGGATAGTTCCTGTACCGATTCTCCGAAGAGGTGTAACTCTCCCCTTGTTGGCTCGTCCAGGAGCCCTATCAAGTTAAGCAGGGTGCTTTTACCGGATCCTGATGGCCCCTGTATTATCAGGAATTCCTGTTTTGTTACGTTGAGGTCTACTCCGCGCAGGGCAGGAACCTTCAGCTGCCCTTTGATGTACGTTTTGTATATGCCTTGCAGTTCGATCATTGGTTTCCTCTTCTTATCGCCTTAGCCGGGGAAAGTTGACTTGTTCGCCAGGCAGGCCAACCTCCAGCCACAACCCCTATGCAGATCACTGCTACGATAATTATCCATGCCCATTCTAGGGGAATAGACGACGGTTGGTTCAAGAAGCGTTGCATCGGCCCTGTCCCGGCTATGCTGAGGCCTAGGCCAATAAACCCGGCTGGTACCGTAATCTTGAGTGCTTCCATCACTCCCAGGGTGACGATCCGATACTTAGTTGCTCCTGCCACACGGCGGATGCCTAATTCGCGGGTGCGTAGCAAGAGAAGAAAACTGACCAGGTTAAATACCCCGATCGCTCCGAGGAGAAGGCCCAATCCAACCAGGATACTGAGTCGGCTTGCAGCGGCTACAAGGAATCGACGCCATTCCGTCACTTGTGCCGCAGGTGTAATGACTTCCACCTTAGCTGTGTTCGGGTAGATATCCTGGAACAAGTCCACGATTGCGGTTCTGAGCTTATCCGGCTGCGCTTCGGGAGCCGTATGAACGAAGAAGGAGTGGGAAAACCAGAGCCCCTCGAGGCACTTATACGGAATGATCACCTGCGCTCCAAGAACCCACATGGACATCCGGTCGTTGAATACACCCACTACCTTGTAAGGAGCGTCCTTTATGGACAATGTCTGCCCGATCGGATTTTGCCCCCCGAACATGTTCTGGGCGAAACTTGCCGCTAAGAGGGCCACTGGCTTCCCTTTCCCAATCTCTTGCTCGCTTAAGTCACGACCCTGTTCCACGTTAAGTAACTTTAGGTTCGCCCATCCGTTCGCTACACCTTTCACGGTGATTGCTGGGGAATTGATCCCATTTATACGTATCGAACGGGAACCGCAAACGGCCACCACTTCCACTCCTGGCAGGGTCCTTAACAAACGGAGGTCGTTCACTGAAAGCTCCGGAGGGGCGAGGATGCTCTGACGCGGGCTTTGAACAAGTAGGGTCCGTTCATCGATCGGTCCCCACAGGCTCCCGAGGAACTGCTGGGAGCCTGCTACTAGGCTGATGAGTAGAAACAACCCACCACTGGCTATTGCTACGACGAACATGGCGATGAACCTTCCTCCCCCGATGCCAGATCTGCTACGCGCTTCAAGTGTCCGCAGCGATAACGCATACGCTGGGTTCATCCGAGCAGCCTGCCAGCTTGGGTAGACGCTGGCTATAAGTCCCACTATGAAAACAAGCGGGAATACCACCGCATGGGGTTCTCCGAGCCTAGGGGAACTTCCTAGACGGGAAAAGAGAAAAAACATGGCTTGTCCCAGTCCGCTTCCGATGATCCCTCCTGCGCCGACCAGAAATAGCCCTTCAGCCACAAATAGCCGCATGATGTCAGGCGCGGTTGCCCCCACCGTTCGGCGGACTCCGATCTCCCAACTGCGGTCTATGACTGATAGTAACAGAAGTCCGGCCACCATGGCGCCGGCGATGATGAACATTCCCAGAGAACTCATGACCAAAAGACTGTTCAGGGTGCGCTCGGTAGCAAAGTACATGCTGTATCGTTTCGAGATCGGGGTGATGGTGACCCTGGGAAATGCGTGCATGATCGCCTGCCGGGCATGTTTTGCGGCGCCACCTATCCGCACGAGAAGGGTCCAGTAGAGCTTTTCGTCCGATCCAGCTGGAACGAGCACCCAATCGTTCAAACGACGGCGGATCTCATCGTCGTCCGGAATGGGGGCCAGAACGCCGATGATCTCCTTGCCATCGAGTAATCGACCTACAGGATTTATGTTACCAAACACGACTTCCTTCACCTTCCACCCGAGGATGACTACGTCCTCATCGTCCGGTGTAAATGACCTGCCGGAAGCGAGTGGAAGTTGGAAAACCTTAAGGTAGTCTGGGCTTACCTTGAGGTAGGTGAGATTGTAAGTCTGCCCGGGTATGTAGGCGGTGGAGTAACCACCCTCTCCCGCCACGGCGGCGATCTCCGCCAAGTTAGCCAACCGGGTTAAATCGCCGTTTCCAAATCCTTCATTCGCATGAACGTAGAACAAGTTTGCACCGATGCGATTTACTAGAGAGCGTATCTCCGCTTCCAATCCTTCGCGGATGCCAAGAGCTAGCCAAAGAACCGCAGTGGCCAATACCACCGCGGTCAACACCAACCATCGGCCAGCCGGAGCGCGTTTCACTCTCCCGAGATCTCCGCTAGGATACGTTTAAGTTCTTCCTTAGCCTTGGGGTGGCAAATCGCCTCTTTGGTCATCAAGTTGATTGGATAAAGCGAGCACGGGAAGGCCACCTCCCCATCAGCATCCAGGATCATCACCGTCGGCATACCGAACAGGTTCCAGGAGGTTATCAGCCGATTGTCTTCGTCAAGAAGAACCTGCCATCCAAAACCAGGTGCGGAAGCAGTCTCCTTTAACTCATCACGCAATTTGGCCCATCGTTTGTTGGCGCGGGCGAGAAAATCACTGAGCGGAACAGCGAAGAACTCAGGGTGATCCTTGTCAAGACCGATGCGCCTTCCGTACTCCCATATCGAGGTCTCCGCCGTTTCAGAGAAGTAGTGGTTGAGCCAGATAAACTCAACCTGAGGAAACTCGCCTTGCAAAGTGCTCAACTCACTAAACGCACAGGCACTATTCCCTTGGTTCGAACCGAAATAGATCAGGCGTGGGACCCCTGCCTTAAGCCACACCTCCTTCCCATCGAGGGAGTAGAGGGGAAAAGACGGCCAACGAACCATGTTTCCGTACCAAAGCACCTGCTGAAACAGCGTATCGTCTGGTACGACTCCGTGCGCGGCGAAGTAACGGACGATTTCCTCAAGTTCTGGCACAGCATAGTTCGGGAAAGCGCGTCGTCGGTAGACGATCGTTCCTCTTTGGTTCACCAGAAAAGTGACCGGTGATCCATGAGCGCCGACCTGATAAAACGCGCAAGTAATCGCCGCAACCGGGTCTGCAATGATTTTAACTCCTTCTCCGAGAGCCTGACGAAGATCCGATTGTCGTGACGAAGTCATACCGGATACGATCACCACCACCTGGCATCCGGGAATCTCCCCCCACTTCCCGATCAGTGGATAGTACTCTGGATCGCAGTTTCGGTTTATAACCACAAGGACCGTGTTGGCTGTTTGAAAATCAACCCCCTCTATGGAGGGCGCGGCCGCGTTGATCGGCAACCCGAGGGTATAGGGACAAAACTCCGTTTGTAAATCTTCGAATGGAGGTGTAGCGAGCCATACATCGAGACCACCGCAGTTCGGTGAATCGCATTCTCCGAGCGCTACGACCGCTGAGAGCAACACAATGAGCAGAAGTGTGACGACTTTTCGCATAGTCCGACCTTCAACGCTCAGCGGGTTAGGCAGAACTCAGAGTACGAGGTCACTATTTCACAGTCGTAGTCAGGTAGGGGCCATGCTTGGTCACAGTGAAAACTGTTCCAAGTGCAGCGATACTCACAGCTTGGTGTTTCTGGATCATAAGGGCCACATACCTGATTCCAACACCGATGATATAATTCCTGCCAGCAACCACCTTGGCCTGTTTGGTAACAGCTTCCGCCACCGCACGTAGTGCTGCAGGTACAACTCGTATACCCAACAGCAGAGAGTAAGCTAACCATCGCTGCGATCATAAGCAGCGTTACCAGATAACGTTTCATTCTACGTCACCTCCGCAACCATTATACACATACATAAGCACTTGTCAAGTCATACTTACTCATAAATGATTACTTATTTTACTATATGTTACTCTTGTATTTTTGCCCTTCTCTCATGCCCGTGACCCCACTGCTGCGCCACCGGCGGCAGGTGGGGGAGAAGGGGAGAAAACATCAGATAAAATGAACAGGCCCCTTTTCCTTATGGCATGGGGATGATGAGACGACAATTCAAAGTCGAGCGTTCCTGGAAGCCTTATGACCCCGCGAAACGTACGAGATAGTGATAGAGGTAATCTTCCACCTACGGAGGACACTGATAGAGCACAACATCTTTGGTTTCATAAAGATCCTCTTCTGGGTACCATGCCCTTACTGGGGGAGGGAAACCCTACCTGCCTATAGGCAGGGGAAATTCGCCGCAGGCGGATGGACTCATAGAGCTCTCAACGTCGGGGACAATCCCCGACGTATTTGATCGCCGGGATCAACGCTGCCCGGAGCGTTCTTGGGCAAGGTCCGTTTGTCCTGTCCTGCGGGGAGGCGTTCATCGGGGTGATGGTCGACGACCTCGTCACTAGGGGGATCGCCGAGCCGTACCGGATGCTCCCCTCCCGCGCCGAGTACCGGATCACCCTGCGGGAGAGCAACGCCGACCTGCGCCTGGCCCGGATCGGCCACGAACTCGGGTTGATCAGTGACGCCCAGTACGAACAGGTGGAGAAAAGACGAAAGCAGATCGAGGAGATTCTGCAAGAGCTGAGGATCACCCGCGTCCGGCCGCGCTCGTTCGGCCAGGCGGCCCGCATCCCCGGGATCTCCCAGGCCGACCTGACGATGCTCGCGATCATCCTGCGGCGCTAGCGGCCTGCCCGGGGGGTCAATACCCCAATTTGGAGAGCACTTCCCGCAGCAGCCCGGCGGAGCTTTGTAACCCTTCGGCCTCCTGCTCGGTCAACGGCATCTCCAGCACTTGCTCAACCCCGTTTTTCCCCACGACCGTGGGTAGACTGAGGTATAGTTCCCCGAGGCTGTAGCACTCCGGTACCAGAGTGGAGACCGAGAGGATGGAGCGTTGGTCGGAGAGGATGCTCTCCACGATGCGGGTCAAGGCCGCCGCCACGGCGTAGTAGGTGGCCCCTTTGCGCTTTATGATCTCGTAGGCGGCGTCCCGCGTGCTGCGGAAGATCCGCTCGCGGATTTCGCTCGGACAGTCGCACGTCGGTTGCATCTGGAACTCGTCCAGCGGGATCCCTGCCACGGTCGTCCTGCTCCATACCGGGACTTCTGAGTCGCCGTGTTCGCCGATGATGTAGCCGTGGACGTTGCGGGGATCCACCCCCAGATGGTTCCCGAGGAGGTACCGGAACCGTGCCGTGTCGAGAACAGTGCCCGAGCCGATCACCCGTTGAGCGGGGAATCCCGAGAGCTTCCATGTCACGAAGCTCAGGACGTCCACGGGGTTGGTGGCGACGATCAGGATCCCGGTCTGGTTGTATTCGGTGATCCGCGGGATCACGCTCTTGAATACTTCGGCGTTCCGGCGGACGAGGTCGAGCCGGGTTTCCCCCTCCCGCTGGGCCACCCCGGCGCAGATGACCACTATCTCCGCCCCGGCGCAATCCGGATAATCTCCCGCCCAGATGCGGACGGGATTGGAGAAGGGAGCCGCGTGGCCCAGGTCCATCGCCTCCCCTTCAGCCCGCTCCTTGTCCAGGTCGATCAGCACGATCTCCCCCACCGCCCCTTTGAGCAGGAGCGTGTAGGCGAGCGTCGCCCCCACCCGACCGACCCCGATGATCGCCACCCGGTAGGGATGGGGTGCATGTGGTGTCGTCATATCTTCATCGATCATCTCAGCTCTCCTTTGTCGGTCGTCCTCTTTCCGACTAGCCTTCCAGTTGGGTCACCCTGAACCCCTGCGGCACGGCGTGCGCCCCTTCCCACACCACCTGGCGGAAGTCGTCGGGATCGGTGTCCCCTTCGGTGTTGAGCAACAGTACCTGGGACTCCGGCCCCAACCCCAGCCGTTCACGCAGCGGCGTCAATTCAGGTCGTTGCATTATTAACGACAGCACCCCGAGGGTCACCGCCCCGGATTCCCCGGACACGATGAACGGGTCCCCGGCGAGCGGGACCGCGTACATCCGCATCCCTCTTGCCGCGACGAAGTCCGGACAGGACACGAAGACGTGGGCGCAGTCCC
>JAJRTG010000187.1 GCA_024278395.1 Fidelibacterota bacterium
CACGCGCTACCAGTACGAGTACGCCCGCACCGCGCACGATTTCTACATGGAGCACTCCGCGGCGATCGTCCCGCCCTCCGGGGTCCCGGATCAGCGGACCGGCCTCTTCTCCGGGAGCGACTGGACCCCGGACAAGAAGGTGTTCGACCCCCGCGTGGTCGGACGGGCGATTCAGGCGCGGATCAAGGAAGTGGCGATCGAACTGATCGATCAGGCGGGAAGCGCCGGACATACGATTCTAGGAGGTTAGCATGCTGAGAGCAGGTGTCTTGACGGGCGGAGGGGATTCCCCGGGGATCAACGCCGCACTCCGTTCCATCGTGCGGTTCGGGTTCAAGAAGGGGGTGGAGACGATCGGGTTCCTCGAGGGCTGGCGCGGACCGATTGAGGACCTCACCCAACCGTTGGGGATAAACGACGTCTCCGGGATCCTCACCGTCGGCGGGACGATCCTCGGGAGCTCCCGCACGAACCCGTTCAAGGTGGAAGGCGGAGTGGAGCGGATCATCTCGAACCTCGAGCGGGAGAAGATCGATTTCCTCATCGCGATCGGGGGGGACGACACCCTGGGGGTGGCCCATCGCCTCGCCGAGCACGGGGTGAAGGCGGTCGGGATTCCCCAGACGATCGACAACGACATCGCGATGACCGATTACGCCATCGGATTCGCCTCCGCGCTCGAGGTGATCACCGACGCCCTGGACCGCCTGCACACGACCGCGTTCTCCCACCATCGCGTCCTCATCCTCGAGGTGATGGGCCGCGACGCCGGCTGGCTCAGCCTGTTCGGCGGGGTGGCGGGCGGCGCCGACGTGATCCTCGTCCCGGAGCGGGACTTCGACGTCGAGGAGGTACACCGCAAGGTCCTCCATCGGAAGGCGCGCGGGAAGCACTTCAGCATCGTGATAATCGCCGAGGGGGCGAAGCCCGCCGAGACGAACGGCCAGATCGTGGCCGAGGCCGAGGTGGACGAGTTCGGGCACGTGCGCCTCGGCGGTGTCGGGCAGTACCTGGCGAACCAGCTCTCCCAGCGGCTGGAGATGCCGGTGCGGGTGACGAACCTCGCCTACCTCCAGCGCGGTGGTACACCGTCCCCGTTCGACCGGATCCTGGCGACGCGGTTCGGAGCGGCGGCGATCGAGTTCGCGCTGGAAGGCAAATTCGACGTGATGACCGCGGTGCACGGGATGAAGATCGAGCCGGTCCCGCTGGAGGAAGCGCTCAGCCAACCGAGGCCGGTCGATCCGGGCCTGTTCTACCTCTTGGACCTCTTCGAGTAGCGTAATCGCGCGAACGTGCGAAGAGCGCCCGCGGGACCCCGCGGGCGCTATTTCTTGATTCCATTCTGGTAACCCTCACTTTCGCCTCCCTCTTGATTTTGTAACAATGTTATGTTACACTGCGTTCATCGTTGGAGGTGACAGAATGTTCTTCGGAGATCACGTGTACGCGGAGGCGGCGCTGGCGCGGTATAAAGACCTTCTCCGTACGTCTATGGATGAACACAAGCTCAGGGTGGTCGGGGATGGACGAAGGGCCCCCTCTCGCCGCGCGCTTCGCAGAAAGGGAGGGTGCCCGGTCGGGCTAGCGAAACAATGTGTTGTTAAACAGGGATGAGCGATGGATGAGGAAGGCCTGATCTCCAAGAAGGATGTGCTCGCCGAGACCGGGATCTCCTACGGTCAGCTCTACCGCTGGAAGCGGAAGGGGCTGATCCCGGAGGAGTGGTTCATCCGCCGCGCCACGTTCACCGGACAGGAGACGTTCTTCCCGCGCGACAAGATCATCCCACGGATCGAGCAGATCAAGCGGATGAAGGAGGATCATCCCCTCGACGACCTGGCCGAGCTCATAACCAGACGGGTGAACGAGCGACTGGAGATCGCGTTCTCGCGGCTCCGCGACCTGGGCTGGCTGGACGAGCACGTGATCGAGTTGTGCCGCCTGCGGGAGGATGGTCGGGATGTCGTCACGCTCAAGGAGGCCTTCTGCATCGGGGTGCTGCGGGGATTGCGCAAGGCGGCGAGGGAGGAGGAGATCGATCTCGCCAAGCGCGCCCTGGACGCGGCGTTGGATAAGCGGTTGATCGAGCGGGTGCGCGCGGAGGAGCTCTACCTCTACCTCCTGCGCAAGCGCCTCTCGGCCACGGGGATCAGCGCCGAGATCAGCTCGGTCGTCATCGCGCAGAAGGGGGCCATGTTCGACCCGGAACTCGAGATCGTCCGGGCGGTCGATCTGCGGGTGATCCTCGATGAGATCAGGCTCGACCTCGCGCGGGGGGATGAGCGCCGTGTCGGCGAAAAACTGAGAGAGGAAGCGGAAAGGCTCAAGAGAGAGGGGCTTAGGAGATTCAGGGCACAGGTGAAGAAGGAGGAAAAGTGAGCGAGAAGGGGAATTCAGCGAGCATCTCCGGGGCGGGCGTGATCGGGGGAGGGATCTACGATCGGGTCACGATCTCCGGGGCGGGGAAGGTTACCGGCGATCTCGAAGCTGACGAGCTTCGGATCTCGGGGGCGGGCAGGGTCGACGGGAAGGTGCGGGCGCGTGCGATCGTGGTCTCGGGGAGTACGGTCTTCTCCGAGAGCGTCTACGGGGACGAGATGCGGGTGAGCGGGAGCGCGCGCATCGACGGGCGCGCCGATGTGAAGGAGCTCAAGTGTTCCGGCACCCTGCGGGTGAACGGCGGGGTGACCTCTGAATACCTGAAGTCGAGCGGACACCTGCGCGTGGGCGGGGACGTCGCTGCCGAGATATTCAAGGCGAGCGGCGGGTTCCAGATAGATGGGCTCCTCTCCGCCGACCGGGTCGAGATCAACCTCGGCGGGCGCTGCACGGCGCGGGAGATCGGGGGTGAGAAGATCAGCGTGCGCCGCGGCGGGTGGCGGGAGAAGGGGATCCTGTTCGACGGGCTGATCAAGCTGTTCACCGGCGGGGGCGCGGCCGAGCTGCGCGCCCAACTGATCGAGGGCGACGAGGTCTACCTGGAGGACACGTTCGCCGAGACGGTGCGGGGGAAGACGGTGGAGATCGGCCCGGGGTGCAGGATCGAAACCGTGGAGTACTCCGAGTCCCTGAAGGTGGCGGACGACGCGACGGTGAGGAGCAGATCCCGTGTTTGACCCCGACGGGGCGAATGAGGTGACGAGATGGTAATCGGGTTCATCCTCGGGGTGGTCGGCGCGATCATCGGCCTCGCGGGCGCTGCTATTGGGCTTCTGTTCAGCCTGGTGGGAGGCGCGGTCGTCGCGGTTCTCATGGTGCTGCTCCTCCTGGGGGCGATATTCCTCTCCCCTGTCTTCCTATGGGTGGTGCTCGGGCTCGCCGCTGTGTGCATAATCCGGGGGCTGCGATGGCTGGGGCGCATCCTCCGGATCTAAAGGACCTCCGTCTGCCTCGAATGAACCGTCCGCCCTGGCAACCGCACTAACAAGGGATCGATATGTCGGAAGCCAAGCCCAACTGGAAGGCACCGTTTTTTACGATCTGGACCGGGCAGCAGTTCTCCCTTGTCGGGAGCCAGCTCGTCCAGTTCGCCCTCGTGTGGTGGCTGACCAAGACGACCGGCTCGGCGACCGTCCTCGCCACCGCGACCATGGTTGCGATGCTCCCTCAGGTTCTGATCGGTCCGTTCTCCGGGGCGCTGATCGACCGGTTCAGCCGGCGGGTGGTAATGATCATCGCCGACGGGTCGATCGCCCTCGCTTCCGCCGTCCTCGGCTACCTCTATTGGGCCGGGACGGTGGAGGTATGGCACATCTACCTGAT
Organism: Fidelibacterota bacterium; assembly: GCA_024278395.1. Lineage (GTDB taxonomy): Bacteria > Bipolaricaulota > Bipolaricaulia > UBA7950 > UBA9294 > S016-54. The sequence goes on from JAJRTG010000187.1 coordinate 3,766, forward strand.
CATGGCCGTCCGGGCGATCGGAGGTGGGTTCCACTGGCCGGCGATGATCGCCTCGACATCCCTCATGGTGCCGGAGCGACACCTCACCCGGATAGCCGGTCTGAACCAGACGATGCAGGGCACGACGAACATCATCGCCCCGCCGTTGGGGGCACTCCTCCTCGCCGTCCTGCCGATGTACGGGATCCTCGGGATCGACGTCGCCACTGCGGCGATCGCCATCGGTCCTCTCTTCTTCATCCCGATCCCCCAACCGGCCCGTTCGGAGGGACGGTCCGCCTATCTCTCCGAGGTCCGCGCCGGGCTCAGCTATGTATGGAGGTGGAAGGGGCTCCTTTGGATCATCGGAATGGCGATGCTGATCAACTTTGCGGTCAACCCGGCGTTCTCCCTGCTCCCCCTGCTCGTGCGGGTGCACTTCGCCGGGGAGGCGTTGCAGTTGAGCTGGCTCGAGTCGGCGTTCGGGATCGGGGTTGTGCTCGGCGGGCTCCTCCTCAGCGTGTGGGGAGGCTTCAAGCGGCGCATATTGACCACGCTGGCGGGGATCATCGGGATGGGGGCGGGTATCTCCGTGCTCGGGTTCCTGCCGGGAAGCGGACTGTGGATCGCGATCGGGGCCTTGTTCATCGTCGGTATCATGAACCCGCTCACCAACGGCCCATTGCAGGCCCTCCTCCAGTCGACGGTCTCCCCGGAGATGCAGGGGAGGGTGTTCACCCTGCTCGGGAGCCTGGTCACCGCTATGTCGCCGCTGAGCCTGGCCCTCGCCGGACCGATCGCCGATCTTCTGGGAATACAGTTCTGGTACCTCTTCGGTGGGGGGATGATGATCGTCGCCGGGATCATCGCCTTCTTTGTCCCGGCGATCATCCGTGTTGAGGAGGAACAGCGGGCGATGAAAATCGCCGCGGCCCCGGTGGCGATTGAGGCCGACGCCGATCAGGCTTGACGGTTGATCGTGTGGATCGCCCGGCCGAGCGCGTTCTCCGCCGCCTCCCGCAGCCCCTCGGGCAGGGTCGGGTGGGGATGGATCGAGTCAGCGAGCGCCTCGAGCGTCAGCCCTTGCTGTACCGCCACCGCCGCCTCGGAGATCAGCTCCGCGGCCTCCGCGCCGACGATCTGGACTCCGAGGATCCGTTTCGTCCCCGCGTCGGCGACCACCTGGAAGAACCCATCCGGGGCGTTCATTCCGAGCGCCCTTCCGAGCGCGGCGTACGGGAAGCGGCCGACAAGGACCTTGTAGCCCTCATCTTTTGCCCGCTGTTCGGAGAGCCCGACCGACGCCACTTCGGGATCGGTGAATATCGCCTGCGGGACCGCCCCGTAGTCGAGGGGGTATTCCTCACCTG
>JAJRTG010000019.1 GCA_024278395.1 Fidelibacterota bacterium
AGGATCACCGGAAGGCATTGCCAGAGATGTACCGTGTCCTCGCCGGTCACGGCGTACTCGCCGCAGCCGAGGGCGCTTGAGACCGTTCCCACAAGCTGCATGTCCTCACCGCAGCATCCGTCCCGGCAATCCGGGCTCGCCGGCGGGGCGGGAGCGGCTTCCACTTGGTAGACCAGCTTTATGCTCTCACCGGCGGCGAGCCGCCTGGGATAGAACCATTCGGTGTGGGAACCGCGGTAGGAGAACTCACCCCTCTCTACCCGGATGACGCGCCATCCCGTCGGGAGCCACTCCCGCACCCCCACCCCGTACGCGTCGTGCTCCGCGGTGATCTCCACCGTGACCAGGAAGCGACGGGCGTCCGGACCCGGATCGAGGCAACCGCGGGGGAGGAGGAGCGTATCGTTGGGGAGGAAGGTGGTGATCGTGCGTACCGCCTTGAGCCCCGGCTCGTAAGTGAGCGGCAGGAGTGCATCGACGGGGGTGCACGTCTCGTAATGGGCGAAGATCCTCTCGAGGTCCGGGAGGGTGAGGGTTTCTCCCCCGGTCCCCGGGACAGGGGTGTCCGACTCCCACAGCTCGATCGCGCGGGCAAACTGCGTCCGGGAGATCCTCTGCCCGAGGCGGAGGTCGATCGCATCCTGCGGTCGTGACCTATCGGCCGGGACCAAGTGGGTGATCGCGCTCATGACGGGGAGGTCGGATACCACCTGCAGTTCAGAATCGCCGGTTACGGGGATCTGCAACGCCGGTACCTTGCTCTGGAGCGTCCCGGAGACGGGAAGGCAAACAGGCAGGGGACCCGCCCGAAGCTGATCCGCCTTGGGAACGGTGACCTCGTAGACGATCTCGATCCCCTCGCTGGCCCTGATCTTCCTCTTGAACACCCATTGGCCTTGGGCGCGTTTGAACGCCGCTCCCGCGTTGTCCAGGGGGTGGATCCGCCATCCGAGCGGGAGGGTCTCCTCGATCCCCACCCCGTTCAGGTCCCGGTCCGTCTCCAGGTGCAGCGTCACCTTGAACTGGCTCTCCGGGAGGACAAACGCGGTCGAGATCGTGCGGGTGATCCGGACCCCCGGTTCACCGGCGGACTGGCCGACCGCCCAAGCCGCCGAAAGCAGAAAGAAGGACAATACCAGTGGCACCAACGCTGCGCGGCGGATCGATCGTCTATTCAATATCGACACTCCCATCCCTATGTAGGTGGTTTTATGAGCACAGTCTAACCGATGGGCGGTCTTTCTGTCTGTAACAGGGATCACGTTGACGACGCGCGTATCGGGGGTGGAAGGGCGAAGAGCGGCCCACGGGCGTCGCCGCACGCGCTCTGCTCCTGCGGGAAGCCTATTCCTGACGCACGACGAGCACCGGACAGCGGGCGCTCTCGATCACCCGTTCGGTCACCGAGCCGATGAGGATCCGCCGCGGACCGCGCTGGCCGACCTTCCCGATGATGATCAGATCCACACCCTCTTCCTTGGCTACAGAGACGATCGCCTGGTGCGGGGTGCCGGTGCGGACCATGGTCTCGAGTTTCACCCCTTCCCGGGCAGCGAGTTCCGATAGGTAGTGGAGGCAGTTCTCCCCTTCCCGACGAAGGTTCTGCCGGAGCGTGTGGGGTTCTTCATCCGAGAGGTGAACGAGGGACTCGACCGACGCTTCGTCGATCACGTAGAAAGCCAGAACTTCCATCCCGTAAGCCTTGGCGAGCTTGATCCCGTACTCGGCCGCCTGCATGGAATAGCTCGAACCGTCGATCGGGATGAGGACCTTATTGAACGGCTTTTCCACCCTAACCTCCTTTTGCGCTCCTGTTCTTCAAAAGCTTCATCTGGAAGATCGTCTCCCGCTCCACCTCTTCCAGTCGGGCCTCGATGTAGTGGATCGTCTCCTCGTACTGCGGGATGAAGATGTATTCGAGCGCGCTCACCCGCCGCTGCGTCTTCTTGAGCTCGATCGCCAGGTGCCACGCCGCCCGCTCCGTCTCCGCCAGGCGAAGGATCCGTTCAAGGGCATCGTAAAACCGGCGGAGCGCCTCGTCAAGGGAGAACGAGGTCCCCAGAAGCCCGAATTGCGGCTCGAGTTCGAGGAGCTTCCGCTCCATGAGCGGGATTGGGACCCCCATGATCGAGCGCTCGCGCAGCGTGATGTGCGCCTCGGTCGTGCAGGCGAGGGCCGCCCGCTCCACCTGTTCTGCCCCGAGTCTGGTGATCGCTTCACCCAGAGATACGAACGCGGCGGCGAGGCGTTCGGTCACCTCGCGGCGGAACGCCTCGGCGTCGTCGATGATGTTCAGAAGCTCGCTGACCAGCACCTCGCGCTTCTCCTCCAAGAGCTCGTAGCCGCTCTTGGCGATCGCGAGCTGGTCCTTCAGCTCGAGCAGGTTCGCTTTCGTCGGAGGAACGTCGAGCAGCGCCATCTCACACCGCTTTGTAGTACTTCTCGATCTGTTCGTGCTTCAACCGGCTGAGCTCCTCCACCGGCAGGAGTCCGAGCGCCTTCCACCCGAGCTCCAGCGTCTCCTCGATCGTCCGGTTCTCCTCGCCCTGGTTCAGAAACTCCTGTTCGAAGAACTCCCCGAACTTCAGGTACTTCTTGTCCACCGCGGAGAGCTCCTCCTCCCCGATGATCGAAGCGATGTTCCGGATCTGCTGCACGTGCGCATAGCTTCCATAGAGCTGGTTCGCCAGGTTGGGATGGTCCTCGCGGGTATATCCCTCACCGATTCCGTCCTTCATCAACCGGGACAGGGACGGCAACACCGAGATCGGCGGGTAGATCCCCTGGCGGTCGAGCTTCGGGTCGAGCACGATCTGGCCCTCGGTGATGTATCCGGTCAGATCCGGGACCGGGTGGGTGATGTCGTTGTTCGGCATGGAGACGATCGGGATCTGGGTGATCGACCCGTTCGAGCCGATCACGCGGCCGGTCCGCTCGTAGAGCGAGGCCAGGTCGCTGTACAGGTAGCCGGGGTATCCCTTTCGCGTCGGGACGTCCCCGCGCGCGGTCGCCACCTCGCGCAGCGCCTCACAGTAGTTGGTCATGTCGGTCATGATGACCAGGACGTGCTTGTCCCGCTCGAACGCGAGG